>DATGHB010000237.1:0-4100 GCA_035308265.1 Roseiarcus sp. | reverse complement strand
TGGACTTACTACGGCTCGGTCGGGCTCGCCTCCCAGCACGGCCTTGATTTCCTGCCGATTTACATCGGCCCCATTCTTGTCATCGGCCTCGGCGCGCCGTTCATCGCCCGCATCGCCCATCTCGCCCGCGCCCAGAACGTCACCACGGTCGCCGATTTCGTCTCGGCGCGGTACGGAAAGTCCCAGGCCGTCGCCGCGGTCGCCGCGCTCATCGCGCTGATCGGGCTTGCGCCCTATGTGGCGCTGCAGCTCAAGGCGATCGCGCCGACGGTCATGATGGTGGTCGAATCGTTCGACCACGCGCGGCTCACCCCGGACAAGCCCTCGGCCTCGTTCTATCTCGCGGTGGCGCTTTTGCTCGCGCTTTTCGCCATGGCGTTCGGCACCAGGCGCATCAACCCCAAGGAGCATCAGGACGGTCTCATTCTTGCCATCGCGGTCGAATCGATCGTCAAACTGGTGGCGTTTCTGGCCGTCGGCGCCTTCGTCGTCTGGAGGCTCAACGGCGGGCTCGTCGATCTGACCGAGATCGCGCACTCCGATCCAAGGATCGCCTCGGTGATCCAGCCTCCCCCCGATCCCGCGGTCTGGGCGGTGACCACGCTGCTCTCGGCGTTCGCGATCGTGCTTCTGCCGCGCCAGTTCCATGTCGCGATTGTCGAGAACCAGGATGACCGGGGCGTCCGCGCCGCGGCCTGGCTGTTTCCAGCCTATCTCGTGCTGATCAACCTGTTTGTCCTGCCGCTCGCCATCGCCGGCCTCAAGGTCTTCCCGGACGCGACTTTCAATCGCGACCTGACCGTGCTCGCGTTGCCGCTCAGCGCCGGCGCGCATGGGCTGGCGCTGCTCACGATGGTGGGGGGCATTTCGGCGGCGACCGGAATGGTGGTGGTCGAAAGCGTCGCCCTCGCCATCACCATTTCCAACGACCTGGTGATGCCGCTCATCCTGCGCCGGCGCGGCGCCAACGCGTCGGCCGTCGAGGGCGACATCGGCGCGATGGTGCTGTGGGTGCGCCGGACGGCCATCGTCGGGGTTCTCGCCCTTGGCTTCGCCTACGAGCGCATGACCGGCGAAGCGGGCCTGGTCTCGATCGGCCTGCTCTCGTTCGCGGCGGTGGCGCAGATCGCGCCGGCCTTTCTCGGCGGCCTTCTCTGGCGCCGCGGGACCGCGCGAGGCGCGATCGCGGGCATGACCGTTGGCGGGCTCGCCTGGTTTTATCTCCTGCTTCTGCCGTCGATCCGGCCGGACCAGGCGCTCTCCAACTTTCTGGCGCACGGGCCCCTCGCGATCGCGTGGCTGAGCCCGGCGGCGCTGGTGGCCTTCGCGCCCAATGCGCTGGTCGGCGGGGCGGCGCTGTCGCTCACCGCGAATGTCGCGGCCTTCGTCGCCTTCTCGCTGACCCGGCAGCCGAACGCGCTCGAGCGCGCGCAGGCGAGCGCCTTCGCGGGCGCCGGCCGCGGCGGCAAGCCGCAGGCGTTCCGCCCCTGGCGTTCCACGACGACCGCGGGAGAACTGGAGGCGGCGATCGCCCGCTATCTTGGCGCAGGACGCGCGCGCCGCGCCTTCGTGAACTTCATGCGCGAGCGCGGCCTCGTCTACGATCCCTCGCTCGAGGCCGGCGCGCAATTGGTCCGCCACGCGGAATTTCTGCTCTCGCCGGCGATCGGCGCCTCGACCTCCCGCCAGGTGCTGTCGCTGCTGTTGAGGCCGAGGACGGTGTCCGGCCAGTCGGCGCTCAAGCTCATCGACGAGGCTTCGGCGGCGATCCAGTCGAGCCGCGATCAATTGCAACACGCGCTCGACCACGCCAAGCAGGGCATCACCGCCTTTGACGCCGATCTGGCCCTGACCGCCTGGAATCGCGAATTCGCCGACCTTTTCGATCTGCCGCCCGCGATGCTGCGTCATGGCGTTGGCCTCGACGAGATCGTTCGCTTCAACGCCGGCCGCGGCGCCTACGGGCCGGGTGATTCCGAGGACTACGTCGCCGAGCGGGTGGCGAGCCTGCTCTACGACGATCAGCCAAACCGGCTGCGCCTGTTCTCGGCCAACCGGGTGGTCGAGGTGCGCTCGGCGCGTCTCCCGGACGGCGGGATCGTCACCACCTACACCGACGTCACCCAGACCGTTCAGTTCGAGGAAGCGCTCGAGGCGGCCAACGAGAGGCTCGAGAAGCGCGTCGACGAACGCACCGCTGAATTGCAGCGTCTCAACGCCGAGCTCGAGCGGGCCAAGAACGAGGCCGACGCAGCCAATCTCTCCAAGACCCGTTTCCTCGCCGCGGCGAGCCACGATATTCTCCAGCCGCTCAACGCGGCGCGGCTCTACGCCAGTTCGCTCACCGACGGAGTCAACCAGATCGACCCCGAGGAGCGCAAGAATCTCGCCCGCAACGTCGACGTCTCGCTCGAGGCGGTCGAGGAGATCATCGGCGCGCTCCTCGATATCTCGCGGCTCGACGCCGGCGCCACGCGGCCGGAGATCTCCGACGTCCCGGTCGCCGATCTCATGCGGATGCTGGAGATCGAGTTCGCGGCGGTCGCCCGGGCGAAAGGCCTCGACCTCAAATTCGCGCCAACGAAGCTCGTGGTGCGGACGGATCGGCGCCTCATGCGGCGCCTCCTGCAGAATCTCATTTCCAACGCGCTCAAATATACGCTGAGCGGCCGGGTCCTGGTCGGCTGCCGGAGGCTTCCGGGCGCCGCCCGCATCGAGGTCTGGGACACCGGCTTAGGCATTCCGCCCGAGCATGAGCGCGCGGTGTTCGCCGAGTTCAGGCGGCTCGATCAGGGCGCGCGGGTCGCGCGGGGCCTGGGCCTCGGTTTATCGATCGTCGAGCGGCTGGGGCGGGTGCTCGAGCATCCCGTGGGCATGCGCTCGCGCCCGGGCAAGGGCTCGGTGTTTTTTGTCGCGGCGCCGCTCGGACACGCGGCGCTGAATGTGAGCGCGGAGGACGGCGCGCCGGAGCCGGTCGCGGCGGGCGAACCGCTCAACCGCCTGAAAGTTCTGGCCATCGACAACGAGCCGCTCGCGCTCGCGGGCTTGAGCGCGCTCTTGAGGCGGTGGGGCTGTGTGGTCGCCGCCGCCCATGGTCTCGATGAGGCCCTGGCCGCGGCCGAGGAATTCGGCGCGCCCGAGGTCATCATCGCCGACTACCACCTCGATTCGGGCGATGGGATCGCCGCGATCCGGGCTTTGCGCGAGCGCTTCGGCCTCCGCGTCGCCGCGATCCTCGCCACCGCCGATCGAAGCCCGGAGGTTAGGGACGAGGCTGAGCGCGAGGATGCGGTCGTGATGAACAAGCCGCTCAAGCCCGCCGCGCTCAGGGCCCAGCTCACCCGCTACGCCGCCCTGCGGGAGGCGGCGGAGTAGGGCGTGCAGCGCCCGACGGGCGAGCGCCTTCCTCGCCGGAAGTCGATGAGCTATCCGTGCTACTTGTAGCTGTTCGGATCCCTCATGCACTTTTGATATTCGTCCCGCTTCTCAACGCCCTTGACGCCTTTTCGACCGACCAGATCCGCGCACATTTTGGCCGCCTGACAATGGCCTCCACAGTTGCCCGCGAATGAAGGCTGGGTTTCGACGATCGTCAGCGCGGTCCCGAAAAGCCCCAAGACGGCCAGTCCGGCGGCCGCTCGAATAAAATTCCCCTTCGCCATTGTCCTTGCTCCCCGCGCCAAAATGGGCGCCTCGAAAGTATCCGCGCCAATTAACGCACTGTCAAGGTTATACGCGGCCCAAAGTGCGAGGGCCCTCGGAGGGGCTCCTCTTTGCAGTCTCCATCGATTTTCCCCTATTACGGGAGCCGCCTCCCAGCTCCGAGCCCCTTCTATGCCCGCCTCCCGCCCTTTCGACGATATCCGCGCGCTCCTGAAACAGATGCCGAAAGCCGACGAGGCCGCGCGGGCGGCGGCGCGCGAGCGCGAGGGACAATTGACTAAGCCCGAGGGCTCGCTTGGGCGGCTCGAGGAGATCGCCGAATGGATGGCGGCCTGGCAGGGATCCGCCAGGCCCCATGTCGATCGGCCGCTGGTCGCCGTGTTCGCGGGCAACCACGGCGTGGCCGCGCGGGGCGTCTCCGCCTATCCGCAATCGGT
>DATGHB010000236.1:0-7479 GCA_035308265.1 Roseiarcus sp. | reverse complement strand
TGCCGACGTAGTCGGTCTTCTCCATCGCGTCGACAAGCTTGTCGCTGTCGAGGCTTCCGGCGCGCTTGACCGCATCGGCGATCATGTAGACGTCGTCGTAAGCGGTGTAGCCGCAATAGGAAGGCAGGTTGCCGAATTTCTTGGAGAACGCGTCGACGAACGGCAGCGTCTTGGGGGTGACCGCGACCCCCGGCCCCGATACGGCTTGGTAGATCACGCCCTGGGTCGCGCCGTTGGTGTCCTTCCAGAAGGTCGAGTTGGTCGCCTGCGAGGAGATGCCGAACATCGGGATCGGCACCTGCTGGCTCTTCCACTGTACGGTCGGCTGGGTGCCGACATGCGAGATGCCGGTGATGATGACGTCGGGCTTCAGGCCCTCGATCTTGTTGAAGATCGGGGTGAAATCGGTGGTGTCGGGGGAGAAGCGGATGTGGTCAAGGACTTTGAGCCCGACCTTCGGCAGGCAGGCCTCGTAGCCGGCGTCGAGCGGCGTCGTCCACGCCGCGTCCTCGCTCATGATCACCGCCGTCTTCATCTTGAGGCCGTCGACCAGCATGTCCTTGGCGGCGGCGCACACCTGGCCCGCGAGAGCGCTGGAGGTCAGGTAGCCGTGGAAAATGTATTTGTTGTGCGCATAGTCCTTGGCGATGTTCTGGGTGATGACGTCGGACGCCGCCCCGGGGGTTATCATCACCGTCTTGAGGCGCGCCGACCACGGTTCGAGCGCCAGCACCACCTCGCTGATGTAGCTCGCGATCACCGCGTTGACGTGATCCTCGCTCACCGCGCGCTGGAACGCGCGCACCGACTCGGCCGAGGACGAATGGTTGTCGTACGAGACGATCTCGATCTTGCGCCCGTCGACGCCGCCCTTGGCGTTGATCTCGTCGGCGGCGATCTGAGCCGCCTGTGGGATCGACGAGCCGGCGACCGCTTGCGCCTCGGCGATCACGCCGATCTTGATCGGCGCCTGGTCCGCGGCCGAAGCCGACCCCGCAATGGCGAGCGCGAGAGCGGCCGCGCCCACGCCGAGCGCCGCGCGAAAGGCTGCCGAGCGCGCCGCGGCGGTTTTGTATGGCGCCATTTTATCCTCCCTGAACCCGGGGAGCGTCGACCGGCCTCGAGCCTGTCCTTGGCCCCGTGCGCCCCCTTGCGGCCAAGGCTGCAATGTCCGTCCTCTCGTTGCAAGCGGATTTGTCGGCTGGGCCGCGCGCGGACACCGCGCCCCGCCCTCAGGCCGCCGCGAATGGCGCGCTTTGGCGCGCCTCCTCAATCCATCGCGCCAGGTCGCGCTCCGCCCGCGCGGACAACGCGCGCTTTCGGGCGAGCCCACGCTCCGGGCCGGCCGGGCGCTTTCCCGTCTCGTCCAACCGCGGCTCGGCGATCAGGGGAAAGAGGCCGAAATTGACATTCATCGGCTGGAACGAGCGGGGGCCGGAGTCGATCGATTCGATGTGGCCCCCGGTGATGTGGTTCAGGAGCGCGCCGATCGCGGTGGTCGGCGGCGGGGGTTCGAGCGTGAGGCCCAGCCTCTCGGCGGCGGCGAGGCGTCCGGCGATGAGCCCGACCGCGGCGCTCTCGACATAGCCCTCGCAGCCGGTGATCTGGCCGGCGAAACGCAAACGCGGCGCGGCCCTGAGGCGAAGACGCCCGTCGAGCAGCCGGGGCGAATTGAGATAGGTGTTGCGGTGGATGCCGCCGAGCCGGGCGAATTCCGCCCCCTCGAGCCCGGGAATCATGCGGAAGATGCGCCTCTGCTCGCCGTATTTGAGCTTGGTCTGGAAGCCGACCATGTTGAACAGGCTGCCGAGGGCGTTGTCCTGCCTGAGCTGGACGACGGCGTAGGGTTTGACTTTCGGATCATGGGCGTTGGTCAGCCCGAACGGCTTCATCGGCCCGTGGCGCAGGGTCTCGCGTCCGCGCTCGGCCATCACTTCGATCGGCAGGCAGCCGTCGAAATAGGGCGTGCCCTCGAATTCGCGAAACTCGGTCTTTTCCGCAGCGAGCAGCGCGTCGACGAAAGCGCCATACTGATCGCGGGTCATCGGGCAGTTGACATAAGCGTTGGCCGCGCCCGTCGGCCCTTCCTTGTCGTAGCGCGACTGCATCCACGCCACGTCCATGTCGATGGAATGACGGTGCACGATCGGCGCGATGGCGTCGAAAAAGGCGAGCGCGCCTTCTCCCGTCAGCTCTCCGATCGCCTCGGCCAGCACCGGAGAGGTGAGCGGCCCGGTCGCGATGATCACATTGTCCCAGTCCTGCGGCGGCAGGCCGGCGATCTCGGCGCGTTCGACGGTGATGAGCGGGTGACCGAGGACCGCCGCTTCCACCGCTTGCGAGAAGCCGTCGCGATCAACCGCGAGCGCGCCTCCGGCCGGGACCTGATGCGCATCGGCGCTTTTGATGACGATGGAATTGAGCGCGCGCATCTCGCGATGCAGGATTCCGACCGCGTTGGTCGAGGCGTCGTCGGAGCGGAAGGAATTCGAGCAGACGAGCTCGGCGAGATGCGAAGTGCGGTGCGCGGCCGTCGTGCGGTGAGGCCGCATTTCATGGACGACCGCCGGGACGCCCAAATACGCCGCCTGCCACGCGGCCTCCGAGCCGGCCAGTCCGCCGCCGATGATGTGGATCGGACGCATGGGCGCGCTTTCTCACAAAGCCTCCCGCCAGCGTCAATGTATCTTTAAGCCGTCGTCAAGGAAGGATCGCCGCCCTGGGGCCCGGCCCCTGGGGCCGACGCGCCGCATGAAGCGGCGCGTCTCGGCTTTATCAGGATTTTGCGATCAGACCGAAGCCCTGCTGGCGACGGAACGGCGGACGACATACTCGATATCGCCGCGGCGGATGCCGATGTCGTCCAGCTCACGGTCGGAAAGCTGGGACAATTCACGCACCGCCTCGCGATATCGGCGCCAAGCGGTCAGCTTCTCCGAAATCGTCTTGAGAGAAGTCATTCGTGTCTCCTTTTCCGGCAGGCCTTGTGCCTACCGCGACGCAACATAGTCTTGCCCAGCAGGTGCCGGTAGGCGCGAGATCGGAGACACAGATATGCGTTTTATGCATTTATCGATTCTTGCTCCTCGTTCTGATTCGCCATAAAACGTCGCATCATGGAGCGATTGATTCGGATTTTGTCCAGCAATTGGCGCTCTTTGGCGACGGGCGAAGACGAGAAATTGTTGTTAATTCGGATTTATGTATGTGTCATAATCATGGCTCTTGTTATGGTGCGACGCCGCAAAAAACGAAGACGGATTGCGCTTCCGGGTCGCGTTCGCCGCCCAATGGCCATGCCCCCGCCGTCGCTGACCGGACCCATGTCGCCGGCTATTTCGCGCGGGACGGCGAAGAACGGCCGGAGCGCGCTTGATTTCAGCGACGTGAGAAGCGAGACACCTTCATGCCGCGGGTTCTTTCCGCGCGACCAAGGAGCGTGAGATGGAGAACCTGATTGCCCGCGTCGCCACAGCCGCGAACATCAGCCCAGACGTCGCCCGCAAGGCGGTCGCCCTGATCGGCGATTTCCTCCAGCGCGAGGCGCCCGACGAAGCCGTGAAGGACCTGTTCGACAAGGCGCCGGCCCTTCCGGCGATCATCGCCTCGAGCACGCAGGCCGGCGGCGAAGGCATGGGCGGAGGCCTGAAAGGCCTGATGGGCGTGGCCGCCGGAGCGATGGGCGGAGGCGGACTCATGGCGCTCGGCTCGGAACTGCTGGGCCTCGGCCTTGACATGGAGCAGATCCAGACCATCGGAAAGGAAGTCTTCGCCTACGCGCGCGAGGTCGCGGGCGATCAAGTGGTGGGCGAAATCTCCGCCGCGATTCCCGGGCTTTCCCAGTTCATCTAGCGCCGCAAGCGATGGGCGCAGTCGCAAGCCTTTTTCCCGCCTATACCGAGGCCGACTGGCGCAAAGCCGCGGAAGCCGCGCTCAAGGGCGCGAGCTTGGAAACGCTCGTGTCGGAGACCGCGGACGGCGTCCGGATCGAACCGGTCTATCGCGCGGCGGAAGGCCAGAGGGCGCTTCGGGCGGAAGGCCCCTGGCGGATTATGGCGCGGCTCGATCATCCCGACGCCGGCGAGGCCAACGCCCAGGCGCTCGACGACCTCGCCAACGGCGCGGACGGTCTCAAGGTCGTATTCGCCGGCGCGCCCGGCGCTTATGGTTTCGGCCTCAGGCGATTCGATTCGGCCTCGCTTCACAAGGCTTTTGACGGCGTGCGCTTCGATGCCGGCGCGCATTTCGAACTTGATCTTGGGCCCGACGGCCCTGGCCAAACGCTTGGCTTTGGCGCCCTGATCGAACGCTCGGGCGCGAAACCTGAAGAATGCGCAGTCGCGTTCGGGCTCGATCCTTTCGCCGCCGCCGCCCGCGGGCCGTTCCGGGCCGACTGGCGCGCTCAGGCGGCACCTTGTCTCGAAGCTGCGCTTGAGCTGCGGGGCAAGGGCTTCCGCGGGCCGTTCCTGGTCGCCGACGCGCGTGCAGTCCATGCGGCTGGCGGGAGCCCGGCGCAGGAGCTTGGCTTTGCGCTTGGCGCCGCGGTCAGCCTGTTGCGGCTGCTCGAAGCGTCCGGGGCGGCGCTTGGCGAAGCTCGCGCGCTGATCGCGTTCCGCCTCGCCGCGGACGCGGATGAATTGGCGACAATCTCGAAATTCCGGGCGCTGCGCATCGCCTGGTCCCGCGTCGAGGAGGCCTGCGGACTTGAGCCTCGCGCGGCGCATGTTGAGGCCGAGAGCGCCTGGCGGATGATGACGGCGCGTGATGTGTATGTGAACGTCATGCGCGGCGCGACGGCGGCGTTCGCGGCCGGCCTCGGCGGCGCCGACAGCGTGAGCGTCCTGCCGCATACTCTGGCCGCCGGCCTTCCTGACAACCTCGCGCGGCGCCTCGCGCGCAACGCCCAGCTCATTCTCTTGCGCGAATCCAATCTCGGATTTGTCGCCGACCCCGCCGCCGGCGCCGGCGCGTTCGAGGCGCTGACCAAGGCCCTTTGCGAGAAGGCCTGGGGGTTTTTTCAGGAGCTCGAACGGCAGGGCGGCCTGCCGGCGGCGCTCGCGAATGGCGCGTTCCAACGCCAGGTCGCCGTGAGCGCCGCGGCTCTCGCCCGAAATGTCGCCCGGCTGAAATCGCCGATCACGGGGGTTAGTGCGCACGCCAGTCTCGACGAGCCGCCGGTCGAAACGGCCGCCGGCGCGCCCGAGCGGGAGGGGTTTGCGCCGGCCGGCGGCGCGTTGGGGCCTATTCGGCTCGCCGAGCCGTTCGAGCGGTTGCGCGATCTCTCCGACGCCTTTCTTCTGCGGACCGGCGCGCGGCCGAACGTCTATCTCGCCGCACTGGGGCCGGAACCCAAGCATCGGCGCCGGGTCGCGTTCACGCGTGAATGGCTGGCGGCGGGCGGTTTCGCAGCGGTCTACGATGGCGAGGCGGTCACGACCGAACAGGCGGTCGGACGCCTGCGGAGGAGCGGCGCGCCGCTCGTCTGCCTGTGTGGGACCGACGAGGTCTATGCGGAACAGGCGGAAATCCTTGCGAAAGCGTTCAAGGCTGCGGGCGCAAAAGGCGTCGCGCTCGCGGGCGCCCCGCGCGAATTCGAGCGGGCGTGGCGCGCCGCGGGCGTCGACGAATTTATTTTTGCCGGCGCGGACGCCGTCGCGGCGCTGGAGGCGCTCTATCGCCATATTGGGGTCGAAACCAAGGTCCGGGCGCGGTGACGGCGTGACGCAAATCCCCGATTTCTCGAACCTGCCTTTTGCGGCCCCCCGCCGCCCGATCGTCGCGAGCGGCAGCCAAACCTGGAGGACGCCCGAGGGCATCGACGTCAAGTCGCTCTACGGGCCCGCCGATCGCGCCGGACTCGATCTTGTCGACGACTGGCCCGGGCTCCCGCCCTATTTGCGCGGGCCTTATCCGACGATGTACCTGACCCAGCCGTGGACGGTGAGACAATATGCCGGCTTCTCGACCGCCGAGGAGTCGAACGCTTTCTATCGCGCCAATCTCGCCGGGGGCCAGAAAGGCCTGTCGGTCGCTTTCGACCTCGCCACCCATCGCGGCTACGACTCGGACCATCCGCGGGTTGCGGGCGATGTCGGCATGGCGGGCGTCGCCATCGATTCCATTTATGACATGCGCACCCTTTTCTCCGGCATCCCGCTCGATTCGATGAGCGTGTCGATGACCATGAACGGCGCCGTGCTGCCGGTGATGGCGCTGTTCATTGTCGCCGCCGAGGAGCAAGGCGCGCCGCTTGCCGCGCTCTCGGGGACGATTCAGAACGATATTCTCAAAGAGTTCATGGTCCGCAACACCTACATTTATCCGCCCGCCGCCTCGATGCGGATCGTCGCCGACATTTTCGCCTTCACCGCGGTCAACATGCCGAAATTCAACTCGATCTCCATCTCCGGCTATCACATGCAGGAGGCGGGCGCGACGCAGGATCTCGAGCTCGCCTACACGCTCGCCGACGGCCTCGAATATGTGCGCGCCGGGGTGGGCGCCGGAATGAGCATCGATACGTTTGCCCCGCGGCTCTCGTTCTTCTGGGCGGTGGGCATGAATTTTTTCATGGAAGTCGCGAAGCTCCGGGCCGCGCGCAAGTTGTGGGCGGGCATCGTCAAGGGCTTCGGGCCGAAGTCGGACAAGTCGTTGGCTTTGCGCGCCCATTGCCAGACTTCCGGCTGGTCCTTGACCGCGCAGGATCCTCTCAACAACATCGTGCGCACCGAGATCGAGGCGATGGCCGCGACGCAAGGGCATACGCAGTCGCTGCACACCAATGCGCTCGACGAGGCGCTGGCGCTGCCGACCCCCTTCTCGGCCCGCATCGCCCGCAACACCCAGCTTTTCCTGATCGAGGAAACGGGAACCACGCGGGTCGTCGACCCCTGGGGCGGCTCCTATTACCTCGAGCGTCTCACCGCGGAACTGGCCGCGCGGGCGCAGGCGCACATCGAGGAGGTCGAGCGCCTCGGCGGGATGGCGAAGGCGATCGGGAGCGGCCTGCCTAAGCGCCGCATCGAAGAGGCGGCGGCGCGCACTCAGGCGCGGATCGATTCCGGCCGCCAGGCGGTGATCGGCGTCAACATCCATCCGCCGACCATCGAGCGAGACCTGAACGTGCTGAAGGTGGACGCCGCCGAGGTGCGCGCGCGGCAAATCGAGAAGCTCAAGCGTCTCCGCGCCGAGCGGAACGAGGCGGCGACGCAAGCTGCGCTCGCCGCGCTCACCGAGGGCGCGCGGGGAAAAGCCAATCTTTTGCAGCTTTCCATCGAAGCGGCGCGGGCGAAGGCGACCGTCGGCGAAATCTCGCTCGCGCTCGAGAAGGCGTTCGGCCGTCACGTTGCGGAAGCGCGGGTCATTTCCGGCGTCTATCTCGCGGAAGCCGGACGCGACGCCGAGGCCAACCGGCGGGTCATCGCGATGACCCGCGCCTTCGCCGAGAACGAGGGCCGCGCTCCGAAAATCCTGGTCGCC
>DATGHB010000235.1:0-4150 GCA_035308265.1 Roseiarcus sp. | reverse complement strand
CATCGCCTCGATTCAGATGATCTTCCAGAATCCGTTCGACACCCTCAATCCGAGCTATTCGGTCGGCTCGCAGATCGTGCGCACGCTCGAGCGGTTCCGCATCGGCGCCAACATGTCCGAGCGGCGCGACATGATGCTGCGCCTGCTCGATCTGGTGAAGCTTCCGCGCGCGTTTGCCGGCCGGAGTCCGAGGCAATTGTCGGGCGGCCAGAAGCAGCGCATCGGCGTTGCGCGGGCTTTCGCCGGGCGGCCCCGGGTGATCATCGCCGACGAGCCGATGTCGGCGCTCGACGTTTCGGTGCAGGCCGCGATCAGCGAGCTGCTCATGAGCCTGCAGCGGGAATCGAAGACCACCATGGTGTTCATCAGCCACGACCTGTCGGTGGTGCGCTATCTCGCCGACCGGGTCGTGGTCATGTATCTCGGCCACATCCTCGAGATGGGTTCGACCGGGCAGATCTTCAGCCCCCCGTTCCACCCCTATACCGAGGCGCTTCTGTCCGCGATCCCGATCGCCGACTTAAGCGTGAAGAAGCGCCACGTTGTGCTCGAGGGCGAGATCCCCTCGGCGCTGTCGCCGCCGAGCGGCTGCCCGTTCCAGACCCGCTGCGGGCACAAGCGCGCTGTTCCGGGCAATTTATGCGAGCGGGAAATGCCGCCGACCCGGACGGTCGCCGACGGACACACCATCAAGTGCCATCTGCCTGAAGAAGCGCTGAAGCGTATGGAGCCGGTGTTCGCATGACGCGGTTGGCCAAGCGCTTGACCAACTAGCTTGGACGCGACAAACTCAGCGGGCAAAAGGGCGGCGTTCGACGCCCGCTTGCCGGCGCGGGGACCATCCAATGACCATCACCGTCAAGGTCGGCGAGGCGAAGACGCATCTTTCCGATCTCCTCGTCAGGGTCGAGGCGGGCGAGGAGATCATCATCGCGCGCGGTGACGAGCCCATCGCGAAGCTGACGCGCATCGAGAAGGCGAATGACTTGGCCGCGGTTGTCGCTGAGGCGCGCGCCGCGCGTGCTCGGGCAAAGTCCGTGACCCGAGAAGAAATCCTGGCGTGGAGGCGCGAAGGGGCGCGGGGGGTGTGACCGTCGTGGTCGACGCCTCGATCGCGGCCGCGTGGCTCCTTCCCGAGAAGGACAGCGAGGCGGCGGAGACGCTGATCGCGGCGCTGTCCCGTCGCTCGCCTGTCCCATCTCTGTTCTGGCACGAGGCGCGCAACATTCTCGTCATGGCCGAGCGGCGCGGACGCATCGTCGCGGGCGAGGCCGCTCAAGCGATGGGAAGATTGCGGCGGTTGCCGCTCGAAGATGCGGGCGCCGGTTCGGATGGCGCGGTCCTCGCCCTGGCGACCGCGCACGGGCTTACGGCCTATGACGCTGCATATCTGGCTCTCGCGCGGGAACGAGGTCTGCCGCTTGCGACGCTGGATCAAAAGTTGGCCGGAGCGGCGCGGCGGGAAGGCGTCCGGTTGCTTGGGCCGCTCGCATGACTCGCCGCCTGAGCCTCGAGGAGGCGACCGGCCTCGCCGCCCGCGCATGTCGCGCCGCGGGCTTGAGCAACGAAGCCGCTCTGTCGCTCGCCCGAGCGACCGTCTCCGCCAACGCGCATGGGAAAGGCTCGAGCGGCTTTTCCCATCTGATGGACTATCTGGCCGCTTCCCGCGCGGGGCGGATCGTGGGCGATGCTGAGCCGGTGTTAACCTCGCCGGCCCCGGCCGCGATCCATTGCGACGCACGCGGCGGGATTGCGCAGCTCGGCTTCGACCGCGCCTTCGACGATCTTCGCCGCCGCGCCAAGACCTTCGGGATTGCGGTGTTCGCGGGCAAGGGAAGCTACACCACCGGCGAACTCGGCTATTACCCGCGCCGCCTCGCGGAGGCCGGCCTCGTCGCCTTCGCCGCGACCAGCGGCCCGGCGCTGATGACGGTCGCCGGCGCAAAGAAGCCCGTCTATTGCACGAACCCGATCGCCTTCGCCGCGCCCCTCGACGATAGCGCGCCGCTGCTCATCGATCAGGCGTCCAGCGCAACCGCTTTCGTCCAGCTCAGACACTATGCCGAACATGGGCAGGCGCTGCCCGAAGGCTGGGCGGTGGACGCCGATGGCGAGCCGACTGCCGATCCGCAGGCGGCGCTGCGCGGCGCGCTGCTTGCCTTTGGCGGCGCGCGCGGCGCCAATATCGCGCTGATGGTCGAGGTCATGGCCGCGGGGCTCGCGGGCGCGAACTGGGCGATCGACGCGCCGTCGTTCACCGCTGGCAATCGCTCGCCCGGCGCCGGCCTCCTGGTCATCGCGATCACGCCGACGCTGCTGGCGCCGGACTTCTCGAACCGCCTGAGAGTCCAGCTCGACCGGCTCGCCAAACTCGGCGTTCACATTCCAGGGCGCCGGGCAGCCGCCGCCGAGATCGAATTGCCCGACGCGCTTGTGAGCGAAATCGAGCGCGCCGCGGCGCCTTGAAACGGCTCCGGGCGGACGGCTAAAGAACCGGCAGGCGAAGCGGCCACGGAGCGGGAAATGGCTAAGCGACTCAGTCGAAGGCGCCTGCTCGAAATTCTCGCAGGCCTTCCGTTCTTGAGCGGCCTCGCGCACGGCGCCTTGGCCCAGGCCCAGCCGAAGACGCGCGTCCGTCCCGGCGACCCGGCGTGGCCGTCGGACGCCGAGTGGGAAGAGCTCAATCGCAAAGTGGAGGGGCGCCTCAGCAAGGTGCAATCCCCGCTCTCGGCCTGTGTCGGCTCATCCTTCGACGAAAACTGCGCGCGGGTGTTCAAGGAACTCAAGAACCCCTATTACCTCGGCGACGAGGTGGGCCTGACCCAGTCGCTCGGCTGGGTTGGCGCCTGGACGTCGCGGCCAAGCGTCTACGCCGTCGCCGCCCAGACGACGCAGGACATCGTCGCCGCGGTCAATTTCGCGCGAGACAACAATATCAGGCTGGCGGTGAAGGGCGGCGGCCACAGCTACCAGGGATCGTCCAACGCCGCCGACTCCCTGCTCATCTGGACCCGCGCCATGAACGCGATCGTCCTGCACGACGCGTTTGTCGGCGCCGGCTGCGAGGGCCACGCCGAGCCGCAGCCGGCCGTGTCGATCGAGGCTGGCGCGATCTGGGGCCATGTCTACAACGAAGCGGCCGTCAAGGGGGGCCGCTATGTGCAGGGCGGCGGCTGCCTGACGGTCGGCGTCGCCGGCCTCGTCCTCGGCGGCGGCTTCGGCAGCTTCTCGAAGGCTTACGGAACGGCCGGCGCAAACCTCATCGAGGCGGAGGTCGTGACCGCCGACGGCGAGGTCCGGATCGCCAACGCCTGCTCGAACCCGGACCTCTTCTGGGCGCTGAAAGGCGGCGGCGCCGGGTTCGGAATCGTCACCCGCGTCACTTTGCGCACGCATGCGCTGCCCGAGTTTTTCGGCGCGGTGTCCGCGGCCGTCCACGCGAGCTCCGACGACGCCTATCGCCGCCTCATCGCCAAAACCGTCGAATTCTACGCTGAAGCGCTCTTCAATCCGCATTGGGGCGAACAGATCCTGATCGGGCGCGGGTACGTAAAGATTTCGATGGTCTTCCAGGGTCTCAACCACCAAGAGGCGGAGGCGGTGTGGAAGCCGTTCTTCGATTGGGTCGCGGCGTCCCCGCAGGATTTCTCCGTCGTGTCGGCGCCGCAAATCTTCGCCGTGCCGGCGCGGCGGTTCTGGGACCCTGCCTTGCTCAAGCAAGCTCCGGGCGTCGTCCTGTCTGACGATCGCCCCGGCGCGCCGGCTGACAACATCTTCTGGGCCGGCAACCTCGAAGAGGCGGGCGCGGTCTGGTACGCCTACCAGTCCGCCTGGCTGCCGGCTTCGCTCTTGGAGGCGGATCAGCGCGAGCGACTGGCCGACGCGCTGTTCGCGGCGGCGAAGCCTCTGGGCGTGGCGCTGCATTGCAACAAGGGGCTTGCGGGCGCGACCGCCGAGGCGATCGCCGCCGCCAGGGATACGCCGATGAACCCGGCGGTCACCGGCGCTTTCGCGCTCGTCATCACTGGCGCCCTCGGACAACCCGCCTATCCCGGCGTTCCCGGCCATGAGCCGGACCAGGCGGCGGCGGAAGCCAAGGCCGAGGCCGTCGGCAAATCGATGGACGAAATCCGCAAGCTCCTGCCGCGCG
>DATGHB010000234.1:0-9728 GCA_035308265.1 Roseiarcus sp. | reverse complement strand
CGCAGAGGGCGGCGCCGGCGAGAGCCGCCGCCCCCGACGCGGAAAGGCTCGATCTGCGCAAGCTCGCGGCCTTCATTTTCATGGTGTTCGGGATGTTCATGGCGATCCTGGACATCCAGATCGTTTCGGCCTCGATCTCGGAGATCCAGGCCGGACTGTCCGCCTCATCCGACGAAATCACCTGGGTCCAGACCAGCTACCTGGTCGCGGAAGTGATCATGATTCCGCTGTCGGGCTTCCTGTCGCGGATGCTGTCGACCCGGATCACCTTCGCCGTTTCCGCCGGCGGCTTCACGCTCATGAGCTTCATGTGCGCCCACGCCAACTCGATCGAGGAGATGATCGTGTGGAGGGCGCTGCAGGGCTTCATCGGCGGGGGCATGATCCCGACCGTGTTCGCTTCCGCCTTCACCATCTTTCCGCGCGACAAGCAGCCGATCATCGCCCCGGTCATTGGCCTTGTGGCGACGCTCGCGCCGACGATCGGGCCGACCGTCGGGGGCTACCTCACCGACTATTTTTCCTGGCACTGGCTGTTCCTGGTCAATCTCGGGCCGGGAATCGTCGTCACCGTCGCGACCTGGCTTCTGATTGACTTCGACGAGCCGGACTTTTCGCTGCTCACCCATTTCGACTATGTCGGCCTTATCACAATGGCCGGTTTTCTCGGGGCGATGGAATACGCGCTCGAGGAGGGGCCGTCGAAGGACTGGTTTTCCAGCGAGCCGGTCACGATCGCGATCATCGTCTCGGCAGTCAGCGGCGTCGCCTTTTTCTGGCGGATGGCTGTGGCGCGCCAGCCGATCGTCGATCTCACCGCATTCAGAGACCGCAATTTCTGGACCGGGGCGATGTTCGCCTTCGTGCTCGGCATCGGGCTCTATGGCCTGACTTACATCTATCCGGTCTATCTCGCGACAGTGCGCGGCTATTCGTCGCTAATGATTGGCAAGACGATGTTCGTGACCGGATTGTGCATGTTTTTCAGCGCGCCGCTGGTCGGGCGGATCATGAATCGGGTCGACCCGCGGATCATGATCGCGACCGGCTTCGTCCTGTTCGCGATCGGCACTTACCAGGCCTCCTTCATTACCGTGGACTGGGACTTCTGGGAGCTCTTGTGGCCGCAGATCTTCCGTGGCGTCGGGCTGATGCTGTCGATGGTGCCGATCAACAATCTGGCGCTCGGCACCATGCCGCCGCACAAGATCAAGAACGCCTCGGGCCTGTTCAACCTGATGCGCAACCTCGGCGGGGCGGTCGGCCTTGCCCTCATCAACACGCTGCTCGACAAGCGGATGGACCTCCATCTCGAGCGCCTGCGCGAATCCGTGACGTGGGGTCGCCGGGTCGCGACCGACACGCTCGCCAGCATGACGGCGGCGATGGCCGCGCGCGGGTCGGACGCCGAACTCGCGGCGACCCGCGAGCTCATGCTGATCGTGCGCCGGCAGGCCGAGGTCATGGCGCTCGCCGACGTGTTCCTGGCGCTGACCGTGCTGTTCCTGGGCTGCGTCGGCCTCGCCGCGCTGATGCGCCGCCCGGCGATGGTGGGCGGGGGCGGCGGCGGGCACTAGCGGTTTAAAGTCAAACGCTTGGACCGGTTTCGACCCGAAGCGGACGGACAGCGCAGTTCGCCAAAGGTCCGCTTGGCGCAATTTGCGGGCGTTCACGGGCACCTTGGCGAAGGGGCGATGACCGACCCTTTGTTGCCCTTCCCACCGGTGCCAGCAGGAGGGCGACAAGAGGGGCGCTCATGAGACACGCAGAAGACGTGACTTCGACCGTGTACGGCGTGACGCTTACTTAAAGACTCGAACCACTTCCAAGGCGCCGATCAACGCGACGCAGCCGAATGGCGGGAGGGTCCGCAGATAAGGCGAAGGCGAGGGCCATCGATCAACGCTTCGCGGCCAAAATCTTCTGGAGCTTGGGTTGGCGCGATTACGTTCGTTTCAGGCGACCCGCTCCCGAAGGCGGCGCCTAAGACCGGCAAGACCAACGAATCCGACGCCCATCAGCACCCAGGCGCCCGGCTCGGGGATCGTGGGCACGGCGTTGCCGACGTTGGGGCTCAAGAGGATGCTGTATTCGGCCGCGTCCGGAAAGCTGGGATCGACGAAGAGATGCGGGTCCGCGCTCACCATGCCGCCGTTGAAGCTAGAGCCGAGGGCCCCGCCCGCCTCGACCTCAAGGTGTACGCCCTGGTTAAACGACGGGCCCGTCGTGGCATACGCTGTGCCCGACAGGGCATCAACCTGAAGGACGCCGGAGAAGTTGGTCTTACCAGTCCTGGCGCCACATCCTACACCCCCCGAGTTGCAAATCGTGAAGCTCGCCGTGGTATTGGCGGCGACGTCGATCTCGGAGAAGACGTAACCAATCGAGGTTGGAATCGCTTGAAGCGTCGTCTCGATATCCACGGGCACGACGGTCCCCAGCGTGCCGCCAATCACCTCGAAGCTGTAATTCAGGACGCCAAAGACATTGGCCTCATCCACCAAGCCTAGCCCAAAGGCGGAGCCACTCACCCCCGCATCGGGGGAGAAGGTCACGAGACCGCTGTCAGTGCCGCCGTTGCAACTTGTTCCAATGAGCAGGCCCGACGTGGTGCTGCATTGGACATAGCCGCTCCCCGCGGGGAGGGAGCTGGCAGCGCGCGCTGGCGCAGCCCCGAGAACGAGCGCGGCGAAGACCGTCGCCGCTGCCCAAGAGCCAATCCCACGCATGACTTCCTCCTTAGGCCGCGTTCTTCGCCCGGCGGAGGCGAAAGCCCCTGAGGCCGGGCAAACCGAATGCGAACAGGGTTAGCGAGGTCGGCTTCTGGTGCGGCGCCGAACTGGCTGTCCATCCGAACGCAGGATTCTCCCGAGGTATTTTAATCAGAGAGCCGCCGTACTACTATGGTCCTAAAAGGACCATCACTGCTCCTCCGCGCGTGAACCATGGATACTTTCGTCTCCTCACGCTGGCGACCGATGCAGCCGAAGGATGTCCGGGAATGCGTCGAGATCGTCGCGTCGCACCCGGTGATCGGGCCGCGCTACGGAACAGCAATCGCGGATTTGCCGAAGGCCTGGTTTCGCTTGCTCTCGAGCGACGCGACAATCACCGGCGTTTTCGAAGAGACTACGGGGGGACGGATCAGGCCATGGTGCGTTGGCGTGTCCGTGATCGTCACGGACGATTTCCTGGCGGAGCTCAAGAAGCCGCCTTTGTCCTGGATCGGGCCGGAGCTCGCAAGGCGGCTCGCCCGGGACGACGACTCGCCGTTGCTGTCCGCAAGGCAGCTCCGCGAAGCGAACATGGTGGGCGGCCTCAACGCCGTGGTGTGGGAAGGATGCATTCGCACCGGGTATGAGGACCGACCGGACCTTTTCCATCACATAATTGGCGGCTTCCTCGACTCACATCGAGGCTATTTGTGGAAGGAGATCATCGCTTCCAACATGGAGAGCGTGGATCGCCTGGAGCGGACACTCTATTCTGGGGGGCGACTCTGGGATCCGGCGGCGGGTCGTTATGTCGAGGCGGCCGAAAGGGATCTGCAAGAGGTCGTGGGCGAGCCGCACATTGTCGGCGCGACCCGGGACATCGCGCGCGCCCGGCAGAGTAATTGGGTGGATGCGCTGTTCCATTATCGTCCGCCGCAGGTCGGCTTCAGCAGAGCCGAGCAGCTCCTGCTTCTCAGGGCGCTTCGCAACGAAGCCGGGACCGACGAGGAGCTTGCAGCGGCCCTCAAGGTTTCGATGCCTACGGTCAAGAAAATGTGGCTCTCGATCTACCGCCGCGCCGCCGGCTTGCCGGAACTGGCTCTGGACGGCGGCGACCCGGGGCATGATCCGGCCCGGCGGGGAAAGGAGAAGCGCCGCCGCCTTCTGGCCTATCTGCGCGACCATCCAGAAGAGCTGCGCCCTCTCTCGCGAAAGGCCATCGCGACGAGGGACCTCACGCTGTCGCGCTACTCCACGCCGCCGTAGCTACGTCGCCATCAGATCGCGTAGCTCTACGACCGTTTGCCTTACCACTTCCGCCGTCCGCGCTCGCGATCTTTAACGGAAGCTCTACGTCGACTCTTGCCGTTCCCGTCCGCCCATTCGGAGGGCAGGAATCGGCCCAAAGCAGTCGACCCACGTAGGGGTCGATTGAGCTCTGACGCTGGCTGGCGAGGGCGGCCAGGCGGAGAACACGGGCCGCCCGTCCTGGCGCGGGCCTTGCTCCTTACCAATCGGTAATCTTACCCTGCCCGATTCCCCCTCGCGCCGCTCTTGCGGAGGGGGGCCGCGCGGCCATATTATGCGGGTCTGGCGCTTGCCCGATCAGCTTGGGCGGGGGCCGCCCTTGACCTCAAGAGGTTTCTCTCATGTCCGACTATGACCGCTACGCCAATACGCGTTACGGCGCGGGGCTCGCACGGTCCGGCGTCGCCGTCGATCAGGGCCTGCGGGCCTATATGATCGGCGTCTACAACTACATGACCCTCGGGCTTGGCGTGACAGGCCTCGTGGCGTGGGGCGCGTTCCAGCTCGGAACGCAGCAACTCGGCGACGGGCGCCTGGGCCTGACCAGCTTCGGCCACGCGATCTACGTTTCGCCGCTGCGCTGGCTGATCGTGCTCTCGCCGCTGGCGCTGGTGTTCTGGCTCTCCGCCCGCATCAATTCGATGTCGGTGGCGAGCGCCCGCAACGCGTTCATCGCCTTTGCGGCGCTGATCGGCTTGTCGATGTCGGCGTTGCTGGTGGTGTACACCGGCGCGTCGTTCGGGCGGGCCTTCTTCGCCACCGCGGCCGCCTTCGCCAGCCTCAGCCTCTACGGCTACACCACCCGGCGCGATCTGTCCGCGATGGGGTCGTTCATGATGATGGGCGTCGTCGGGCTGATCGTCGCGAGCCTGCTCAACCTGTTCCTGCACAGCACGGGGCTCCAGTTCGGCATCTCAATCCTCGCGGTCGTCATTTTCGCCGGCTTGACAGCCTGGGATACCCAGGCGATCAAGGCGATGTACTTCGCGGGCGACACCTATGAGATGGCCCAGAAGAAGTCGATCCACGGGGCGCTGCGCCTCTACCTCGACTTCATCAACATGTTCCAGGCCATCCTGATGCTGACCGGCTCCCAGCGCAACAACTAGGATCGTCAATCCAACGATCTGGCTTTTGCCCCGGCCCGCCTACGGCGAGCTGGGGTTTTTGTTTGGCGCAGACCCGCAGCGCCGGCACGATGAAGAGGATCGCCGGCCACGACCCCTGGGCGACGCTGGCGACGAACGAGGATCCGAAGGCGCTGCACGAGATCAGGGAGGCGCTGGAGGCGCGGGCGCCCTTTTGGATCGAGGCGTAATCGTACGGCCTTGTAAAGGACAACAATCAAAGCCTGGCAGGAAGGACATCAGTTCAAGAGCGAATGGTTCGCGACGAATTGAGCTGTCCCCGAGCAAGGCGTCTCTGCGCCGCTAGTCAGCGCTTGGTCGCGGCGAAACCTCCGCCTAGCGGGAGCCGGAGCGGCGCCTTATGTCGCGGGACCGTCATGATTGGACCGCGAAGCGGCCCGTGCAGAAAAATCCATGGCGACGGAATTCAGAAATCTCTTGCAAGCCAATAGGTGAGCGCTTGCACAAGCTGCGACACACGCCGGTGATTGGATTCCTGGAACAGCGCCTGGTCCACCGCGGAGGCCTGATATCGGGTGATCGCCCTGACCGGCCGCTCAACGCCGCCAATCGTCGCGACGCCGCTGATGTTGTCCTGAGCCCAGCCGTCCTTGTTCGCCCCTAGCATGACATAGTCGATCCGCACGACCAGCGGCCCGCCTTGCGCCGCCGTGCGGCCGGCCAGGACTCGCGCGAGTTCACCCGACAGCGCCTGCTGCACCCACGAAGCGGTCGGCTCGCCGGCGTTTGCGCGCAAAGGCGCAACATCGACTTGAATATTGCGATTGGGTGGGCGCGACTGGGCAACAGCGTCCTGGCAGGCGGCTGCCGCCAACAGCGAAAACACTATCGAAAGGCGACGTAGCGGTCCGAGTGCAGACATTTTGCACCTCGACGTAGAATGAGCCAACTTCGCGGGATGCGCGTCTTGGCGGGTTTTGGTCCCTTCGCTTGAGCCGGTATTCCGCGGGGCGTCTGCTCAAATTACCGCGGCCATGCGGTCGATCACAAGTCCCGTTTGAATCGCGCCATCCGCGCTTCCGGCTCGTCGACGGAGCTCCCGCCCGCCTAGCGGGAGCCGGCGCGGCGCCTTATATGTCGCCGGACCGTCACGATCGCGCCGCGCTTCCGGCTGGTCCGGCGGGGCTCGCCAACCTTGAATCGGACCCGCGATGACGTCTTCCATTCCTTCCGGGCCGCAGGTTGCGAATTTCACCCTTCCCAACGGCCTCGACGTCGTGGTCATTCCTGATCATCGCGCTCCGGTGGTGACCCACATGGTCTGGTACCGCAACGGCTCGGCCGACGACCCCCAAGGCAAGTCCGGCATCGCCCATTTCCTCGAGCACCTCATGTTCAAGGGCACCAGGCGCCATCCCAAGGGCGAGTTCTCGGAATTCGTCTCCGAGGTGGGGGGCATGGAGAACGCCTTCACCGGCAACGATTTCACCGCCTATTTCCAGCAGATCGCCAAAGAGCACCTGAAAGCCTGCATGGAATTCGAGGCCGATCGGATGACCGGCCTCATCCTCACCGACGCCATCGTCGCCCCCGAGCGCGACGTGGTGCTCGAGGAGCGGCGCATGCATTGCGACAGCGACCCCGGCGCGCAGCTCGGCGAAGCGGTGCAGGCGGCGCTCTTCACCCACCATCCTTACGGGATTCCGGTGATCGGCTGGGGGCACGAGATCGAGGGGCTGAAGCGGGAGGACGCGCTCGCCTATTACAAGCGCTTCTATACGCCCGAGAACGCCATTCTGGTGGTGGCGGGCGACGTCGAGCCGGAGGAGGCGCGGGCGCTCGCCGCGGAGACCTACGGCAGGATCAAGCCACGCGGGGCGAAGCCCGAGCGCGCGCGCCCGATGGAGCCGCCGGCCGTGGCCAGCCGGCTGGTGACGGTCGCCGACGACAAGGTCGAGCAACCGGGGTGGCAGCGCCATTATCTCGCGCCCTCGGTGCGCACCGCGTCCGCGGGCGAAGCGGAGGCGCTCGAAGTCGCCGCTCATCTCCTCGGCGGCGGACCGACGAGCTTTCTCTATCGCCGGCTGGTCATCGAGGAAAAGCTCGCGGTCTCCGCCTGGGCCTACTACCATGGCGCGGCGCTCGACGAGAGCCGGTTCATCATTCACATGACGCCGGCGCCGGGGGTCAAGCTCGAGACGCTCGATCATGCCTTCGACCGGGCGCTGGCGAGCTTCGCCGATGACGGGTTCGACTCGGGCGATCTCGAGCTCGCCAAGACAAGGATGGTCGCCGACGCCATTTACGCCCGCGACAGCCAGTCGGATCTTGCGCGCTGGTACGGTTCGTCGTTGGCGATCGGCCAGACCCCGCGCGACGTGGAGGAATGGCCGGCGCGGATCGAGTCGGTCAGCGCAGAGCGGGTCAGAGAGGCCGCGCGCCGCTGGCTCGTTCACAAGCCCTCGGTGACCGGGCGCCTGATCCCGCTCGACGACGAGGCGGCTTGAACCCTCACCGTGAGCACCTCTCCCCGAGGGAGAGGGGGTGTGCTCCCGGCGGGAGCCAAGAAGATGAAACCGATGGAAACGCTCATGCAAAAACATCTGCCCGCGCCGCGTTCTCATTCCGCCGTCAATGTCGAGGTCGTGACGACCCCGCGGGGCCTGACCTTCTGGCTCGTCCGCTCCTACGCCGTGCCGCTCGTTTCGCTCGAATTCGCCATCCGCGGCGGCGCGGCGCAGGACCCGGTGAGGCAAGCGGGCCTCGGCGCCTTGATGGCGGGACTGCTTGACGAGGGCGCGGGCGAACTCGATTCGCAGGCCTTCCAGCGCGCTCTCGACGAGAAGGCGGTCGAGATCTCGTTCCACTGCGACCGTGATCATTGGAGCGGGCGCATGCGCACGCTCGTGAAGAACCTCGATCGCGCCGTCGAGCTCTTGAGGCTCGCGGTCACAGCCCCTCGGTTCGACGAAGAGCCGTTCGAGCGGGTGCGGGAGCAATTGAACGCGAGGCTGCGCCACGACGCCAACGATCCGGCGACGCTCGCGGGCCGCAACTGGAAGGCGAAAGCGTTCCCTCATCATCCTTACGGCCAGCCGGCCGACGGGTCGCTCGAAACGCTGGCGCGGATCGGCCGTGACGATCTCGCCGAGGCCGCGAAACGGGGCCTCGCGCGCGACCGCCTGATGATCGCGGTGGTCGGGGCGATCGACGAGAAGGGCGCCTCGGCGCTCGTCGACAAGGCGTTCGGAGACCTGCCGGAGAAGGGCGCGCTCAAAGCGATAGCCGATGCGGCGTTCGAGGGCTTGGGCTCAATCGAGGTCATCGACCTCGACGTGCCGCAATCGACGATCCGCTTCGGGCGCCCGGCGCTCAGGCGCGACGATCCGGACTATATCGCCTCCATCGTCGCCGCCCATGTGCTGGGCGGCTCGGGCAACATGACGTCGCGCCTGTTCCGCGAGGTGCGCGAGAAACGCGGCCTCGCCTATACCGTGTTCGGAACCTTCTACGCCCTCGAGCACGGCGCCTATTTCTACGGCGGCACGACGACCAAGAACGAGCGGGCGCGCGAATCCTTCGATGTCGCCTCGGCCGAAATCCGGGACGTCGCGGTGAACGGGCTGAGCGACGAGGAACTCAGGAAGGGCAAGACCTTTCTCATCGGCTCCTATCCCTTGCGTTTCGACACGTCCGCCAAGATCGCCTCCCAGCTCATTCACATCCAGCTCGAGCGCCGGTCGCCGGACTGGCTGGTCGAGCGGAACCGCGAGATCGCCGCGGTGACGATGAAGAGCGTCAAGCGCGCGGCCCATCGCGCCTTCGGCGACGGCTCGCTGCACACGGTGGTGGTCGGACGGCCGGAGGGGTTCTGAGGGGAGCCGGCGCGAGCTTGCAACAGGCCAGGGCCGGGCCGACGCGCGACCCCGAGCGCCCAAAGCATCGCCCGCTTGAACGAAAATCCTATTTGCAGCAATCTCAGCCTCAAAGCGGCCCGTTTTTTGAAGATCTCCGGCTGCTGTCATGGCCCATATGCGCTGGGCCGCTCGTTCCGGTCTGAGCGTATTCCGTAATAATATTGCATCGACGATTGTCGTCGAGAGGAGGGCAAGATGAACCAGCACAAGATCTTTGACAATAAGTTCGAGGCCTCATGGAAAGAATTTGACGATTTGTTTCGCAAAAAACTGCTTGAGAAATTCCGGACGTTTGGGTCTATTCATCACATATCGGGCGGTCACGAAGAGGTCAATGCGGAATTCAGCCTTCTATTCTACGAGGCTCTGGAACACGCCATCCATGAAACTGGGCTGATCCGCAAGCTAAAGGCCGCCCTGGTCATCGACATGCCGAAAAACTTTGATGAACTCGACGCGCTTTTCAAGCTGCATGCGCTTTACCCCATGCACGCGTTTTATCTGCTCATCCTTTATGTCCACGAACACCCGATGCGCGCGTTCTTTTCCGGGCGGGACCGGGCGCTGCCGCTCAACACGCTCACCCTCCAGTTCCATCAGGCGTTGAGCGAGCCACTGCCGACCGGGGTCGACTATGAGCTCGACAACGTTCGTGAGGAGCGCTGGATGAGGCTCGCCGCGGAGCATGGCGCGGTCGCGGA
>DATGHB010000233.1:0-4371 GCA_035308265.1 Roseiarcus sp. | reverse complement strand
AACTCCTCTCGCACCCATTCGGCTGAATGCGCGTCATCGTCACCCAGAGGATTTCGGATGCGTGCCGAAACGCGCTGGCTGAGTCGTTGACGCTTCCCACAAAGGAAAAGACCCGTCCGTCGGCGTGCTCGATGACGCCCGCCTTCCACGCCGCTCTCACAAGGATCAGACTCGGTCGACCTTCAATGCCTCCGCCAACTCCTCGGCGGCAGCGCTCTCTTCCGGGCGTCTCGCCTTCGCCTTCGAGGCGACATAGGACGCGAGAGCGATCAGCTTCTGGCGGCGCTGCCAGTAGTCGGCGGCATACTCGGTCTTGAGGATCGTCACGCCGCATTTGGGATCGCGCGCGTCGCCCTCCATCGTCTTCCAGATCGCGAACAGGACCTGGCGAAGCTGGGTCTTGGCGAAGCCATCGCCCTCCAGCATGCGACCCTTGAGGTCGGCCGTACTAGAGCATGACGCATTTTGATGGAATCGGGATTGAACGAAGCCGCTATCGCGGCGGATGCAGAATCGAGCGGGTGACCGGCGGGATGGAGTGAATGTCCTCCTGCCTGAGAGGATGGGGTGTTCAGAAGCCCCCTCTCAGGCAGGAGTTTCAGATGGCCGAGATGAGCCCTCTGCGTCGCCGGATGGTCGAGGACATGACGATCCGCAATCTGTCGCCGGCGACGCAGCAATCGTACATCCACGCGGTTTCGAAGTTCAGCCGATATTTCGGCCATTCGCCGGATCGGCTCGGGTTGGAAGACGTCCGGGCCTACCAGGTGCATTTGATCTCGAAAGGGATCTCCTGGGCGTCGCTCAATCAGATCGTGTGCGCCCTGCGTTTCTTCTACGGCGTGACGCTCGGCTACGAGGCGATCCCGGAGCGGATCGCCTACGCCCGCCAGCCGCGCAAGCTTCCGGCGGTGCTGAGCGCTGGCGAAGTAGTGCGCTTTCTTGAAGCCGTCTCGAGCCTCAAGGCTCGGGTCGCGCTGACCACGGCCTATGCCGCAGGCTTGCGGGTGTCAGAGGTAGTCGGCCTGAAAGCGCCCGACATCGACAGCGACCGCATGGTCATCCGGGTCGAATGCGGCAAGGGCGGCAAGGAGCGCTACGTCATGTTGTCCGAGCAATTGCTCGGCATCCTGCGCAGCTACTGGCGTCTCGCGCATCCCGAACGGTTTTTGTTCCCGGGTCGCGACAAGCACAGGCCGATCGAGCCGACCGTCCTGCACGCCGCCTGCCGTTCGGCGCGCGTCGCGGCCGGCATCGATAAGCGCGTGAGCGTGCACGTACTCCGGCACAGCTTCGCCACCCACCTTCTGGAGAGCGGGGTCGACATCCGCATCATTCAGGTGCTTCTTGGACACGAGAATCTGTCGACGACGGCGCGCTACACGCGCGTCTCCACCCAGGTGATCGCCAGGACCGAGAGCCCCCTCGATCGGCTCTCGCTGCAGGTGACACCGCCGGGATAGGCGGTGACGGCGCGGCCGGCGTTCGAACTGGCCGACGTGTTCCGCCGTCACGGCGAGGGCTACGAACGGGCCAACGCCGGACATCTCGGGCGCGTGGAGCGGCGCGTGATCGGCGCGATCACGGCCTGCCGCACGGAGGCGCTCGGCGGTCACGTCGAGCAATGCGACGGCTGCGGCGCTGTTCGTGTCTCCTACAACTCGTGCCGAAACCGTCATTGCGGCAAATGTCAGAGCGGGGCGCGCGCGGGGTGGCTCGAGGCGCGTCAGGCCGAACTGCTGCCGGTTCCCTACTTCCACGTCGTCTTCACCCTGCCGCCAGCGGCGGCCGAGATCGCCTTTCAGAACAAGCAGACGGTCTATGGCCTGCTCATGCGCGCCGCCGCCGAGGCGCTCATGACGCTCGCCGCCGGGCGCCTGGGCGCCAGGATCGGCCTGATCGCCGTGCTGCACACGTGGGGACAGACGCTGACCCATCATCCCCATGTCCACTGTCTCGTCCCCGGCGGCGGCGTCGCCCTCGACGGCCGGCGTTGGATCCCCTGCAAGCCGAACTTCCTCTTGTCCGTCCACGCGCTGTCGAAGACCTTCCGCCGGTTGTTCCTCGACGGCCTGGCGGCGGCATTCGAGCGCGGCGAACTCGGCTTCTTCGGCGATCTCGCTCCGCTCGCAGACCCCGACGCCTTCGCCGGGCGCGTGCGCGCGCTTCGCAATAGCCCCTTCGTCGTCTACGCCAAGCCGCCGTTCGGCGGGCCCGAGCGCGTATTGGCCTATCTCGCCCGCTACACGCATCGCACCGCGATCGCCAATTCGAGGCTCATCGCCGTCGACGACAGCGAGGTGGCGTTCTCCTACAAGGACTATCGCCGCGCCGGGCGAGAACGCGTCATGCGGCTTGCCCCCCACGAGTTCATCCGGCGGTTCCTGCTGCACGTCCTGCCCGACGGCTTCCACCGCATCCGTCATTACGGTTTCCTCGCCAGCAGGGACCGCGCCCAAAACCTCGAACGCGTGCGCGCCCTGGCGAGCGCCGCGTCCGCCGCCGTGTCCGCCAACGGCCCGGTGAGGATCGCCGACCCTCAGCCTCAATCACAGCCGGACGAGGGGGCCCTCGCTCCGTGCCCGGACTGTGGCGGCCGCATGCGCCGCCTCGGCCTTGTCCCACCGTCGGCAGCCTTCTTCCGATGCGACACGTCATGACGACGACCGTTCGCCCGATCTCGATCCGGTCCGTCCCATCAAACCCGCCGCTCAACGGCGCAGCCGGCGCTCGGCTTCAACGCGCCATCCCTGCCAAGACCGGCTCGTTCAACCTCCGCCCCATCGCCGTCCGAGCGCTCAACGCGACCGACGCATGCCGTCCACTCGTTCAACGATCGACAGCCGCAGCCTTCCCCCGGCCCCGAGCCAGCGCCTACGCCAAGACAGTTCGCGCGCTTTCGCCATAGCGGCTGAGCAGGCCCGCGCCTTCGTTCAATCCGGCTTATGTGAGGTCGCCTCCAGCGACGCACGAACCTGCGCGCCGGCGACCTCACATAACCCTCCAGATTCCCGAATCGGGTGAGTTCTGATTCAAGCTTCTTGCCGGGGAGCGAGGCCGGCAAGGATGACGCGACCCTATTCGGTTGATCTTCGGGAACGGGCGTTGGCTCGGGTTGAGAAGGGCGAGACGCTCCGCTCGGTTGCGGCTTTGTTTGGGATCAGCCCGTCGTGCATTTCGAAATGGGGGACGCTGAGGCGACGCACTGGCGACGTCGCGCCGGGCAAGGTCGGCGGCCACAAGAAGCGCGCGTTGTCGGGCGAGGTCGCCGAATGGCTGCGCGCACGCATGCGGGCGTCAGCGTTTACATTGCGCGGTCTGGCGGCGGAATTGGCCGAGCGTGGCGTGAAGACGGAAGCGCGCGCGGTTTGGGTGTTCGTCCACGCCGAAGGGCTGAGCTATAAAAAAAAACGCTCGTCGCCTCGGAGCAGTCGCGCCCCGACGTCGCCCGAAAGCGAATGCGGTGGAAGGCGCGCCAGGCCGGCGTCGATCCTAAACGCTTGGTCTTCGTCGACGAAACGTGGGTGAAGACCAACATGGAGCCGTTGCGCGGCTGGGGCCCGGAGCAGGAGCGCCTGCGCGCGCCTGTCCCGCACGGCCATTGGAAGACCCTGACCTTTGTCGCCGCGCTCCGCCATGACCGCATCGACGCGCCCTGGGTGATCGACGGGCCGATCAACGGCGAAATCTTCAGCGTTTACGTCAAGAAGGTTCTAGCCCCGACCCTTGTCCAGGGCGAGATCGTCGTGCTCGACAATCTGGGAAGCCACAAAGGAAAACCGGCGCGCGCCGCCATACGCGCCGCCGGCGCTCACATGCTGTTCCTGCCGCCCTACAGCCCCGATCTCAACCCCATCGAGCAGGTCTTCGCCAAGCTCAAACACCTGATGCGAAAAGCGCGCCCCCGAGCCTTCGACGAAACATGGAAAAGCGTCGGCCAAACCCTCGACGCCTTCGCCCCAGACGAGTGCGCCAACTACCTCAAAAACTCAGGATACGTTTCCGCCTAAAGGAGTCGTGCTCTAGACTCGCGTCGCGAAAACGGCGATTGAGCCTATCCCGCTGTCCCACCCCAAGTCCGCCTTCCGATGGACCCCCCAAAGCCATGTCCGCCTGGTCGCAAACCTTCACCTTTCTCGATG
Organism: Roseiarcus sp.; assembly: GCA_035308265.1. Taxonomy (GTDB): domain Bacteria; phylum Pseudomonadota; class Alphaproteobacteria; order Rhizobiales; family Beijerinckiaceae; genus Roseiarcus. Next base: position 229 of record DATGHB010000233.1, on the reverse strand, counting down.
GCGAGTGGATCGAGGGCAATCGCCCGATCATTGGAGCGCGCACGCACGCCTTCTGGCTCGGATCGAGCGTGTTCGACGGCGCACGCGCCTTTGAGGGCGTGACGCCCGACCTCGACAGGCATTGCGCGCGTCTCAACCGTTCGGCGCTCGCGATGTGCCTCAAGCCGACGATGACCGAAGAGGCGATCGTCGATCTCGCCCGCGAAGGGGTGAAGAAATTCGGGCCGGC
>DATGHB010000232.1:0-4044 GCA_035308265.1 Roseiarcus sp. | reverse complement strand
GGACGATCGAAAATGGCGCCGCAAGTTCTTGAAAAGGCTCGATTCGGACTCGCGAATGGCGCCCGCCCCCGACGGGCTGCCCCAGTCAGATCAGCCGCATGCCCCTCAGCGACGCATGCCCGTCGCGCCCGACGATGATGTGGTCATGGACGGCGACGCCCAGGCTCTTGGCGATCGCGATGATGTCCTGGGTCATCTTGATGTCCTGCGACGAAGGCGTCGGATCGCCGGAGGGGTGATTATGGACCAGGATGATCGCGGTCGCTGAAAGCTCGAGCGCCCGGCGGATCACCTCGCGCGGATAGACGGGCGTATGATCGACCGTCCCCGAGCCCTGCACCTCGTCGGCGATGAGGCCGTTCTTCTTGTCGAGGAACAGGATCCGGAACAGTTCCCTCCCCTCGAACGCCATCGAGGTGCGGCAATAGTCGACGACCGAGCTCCACGAGCCCATCGGCAGCCGCTTCTTGACGGCGCCCTTGGCGAAGCGCTGCGCGGCGGCCTCGACAATCTTGAATTCCGAGACGGCGCCGGCGCCCATCCCCTCGACTTCGGCGAGCCTCGCTGGATCGGCGGCGATGGCCTCGGCGAACGAGCCGAAGCGGGCGATGATGGCCTTCGCCAGCGGCTTGACGTCGCGTCGGGGGACGGCGCGAAAGAGGATAAGTTCGAGGAGTTCGTAATCGGCCAGGGCGCCCGCGCCCGCCTCTCTCAGGCGCGCCCTCAGCCGCTCGCGATGCCCGTGATAATGCGGCGTCTCGGCGTCGCCGCCCTCCGGGACCGCCGGATCGGCGGGCGAGAGCGGCAGGCCCGGCGCCAGCGCCCCAGCGCCGGCCTCATTGAGCTGATTTCCCCGCCGCGCGCGACGCCTATGGCGAGGCCCGGCGTCCGCGCCCGAGGTCATCGGATCGGCGCGCGATCGGCTCCGGTGGGCGAGAGGGTGAAGATCTCATAACCCGTCTCGGTCACCCCGACCGTGTGCTCGAACTGGGCCGACAGCGACCGATCGCGCGTCACCGCCGTCCAGCCGTCGGAGAGAATCTTCACCCCATAGCCGCCGAGGTTGATCATCGGCTCGACGGTGAAGAACATGCCTGGCCGAAGCGGAACGCCTTCGCCTCTTCGGCCGACGTGCAGAATGTTCGGCTCGTCGTGGAACAGCCGTCCCAGGCCATGGCCGCAAAAGTCCCGCACCACCGAGCAGCGCTCGCCCTCGGCATAGGTCTGAATGGCGTAGCCGATGTCGCCGGTCGTCCCGCCGGGCCTGATCGCCTCGATGCCGAGCATCAGCGCCTCGTAGGTGATGTCAATCAGCCGCTGCGCCCGGCGCGGGGCCTCGCCCGCGACGAACATCCGGCTCGCGTCGCCGTGCCAGCCGTCGACGATCAGGGTCACGTCGATATTAAGGATGTCGCCGTCGCGAAGCGGCTTGTCGTCGGGCAGGCCATGGCACACGACATGGTTGATCGAGATGCACACCGACTTGCGATAGCCGCGGTAATTCAGCGGCGCCGGATAGGCGCCGTGGTCGCGCGCGAATTCGAACACGAACCTGTCGAGGCTCGCGGTGGTGACCCCCGGTTTGACCAGGGGGCCAACAAGGTCGAGCGCTTCCGCGGTCAGGGCGCCCGCCTTACGCATCCCGGCGAAGTCTTCCGGCGCGTGCAGCCGGACCTGCCCGCTGCGGCGGCCGAGCTTCTCGTTCGCCAGCACGAATGTCGTCGACGTCGCCACCAAAGCTTCCCTTAAGGCCGTGTTCCGGAACTTGTACACATATGCTCCGCTTCGCGCCGAACACAAGGCGCCGATCTGGGGCGGGCGGATCTCGCCGGTTCGAGCCTCGGCGGCCTTGTCGTGCTAAGCCTTGCGCCCGGCCGCCCGGCCGGGCCAGAGCGGGAGAAGGGTTTCGGGGATGAGCAAGGCAAGGACTGTCACCGCCGCCGTCCTCCTGATCGGCGACGAGATCCTGTCCGGGCGCACCAAGGACCGCAACCTCGGCTATATCGCCGAATATCTGGCCAAGATCGGCGTCGACGTCCGTGAGGCGCGGGTCGTGCCCGATGTCGAGGACGAAATCGTCGCGGGCGTCAATGCTTTAAGGGCGCGCTACGATTACCTCATCACTACCGGCGGCATCGGTCCGACCCACGACGACATCACCGCCGACGCGGTCGGGCGCGCCTTCGGCGTGCCGGTGGGCGAAGACCCACGGGCGATCGCCATCATGCTCGAACGCTACGCCCCCGCCGATCTCACCCCCGCGCGGCGGCGCATGGCGCGCATTCCCTCCGGCGCCGAGCTGATCGAAAACCCGATTTCCAAGGCTCCCGGCTTTCGCATCGGCAATGTCTTCATCCTCGCCGGAGTGCCCGCGGTCATGCAGGCGATGCTCGATTTCGCCGTGAAGACAATGGACACCGGCGTGGCGATGCTGGTCGAGACCATTGCGGCGGGAAGCCTCCCCGAGGGCCGGTACGGCGACGCCCTGGGCCAAATCGCCGCGACCCATCCGAATGTGGCGATCGGCTCCTATCCATCCTTCAAGGACGGACGCTTCAACAACCAGATCGTGGTGCGCGGCAAGGACGGCGAGGCCGTTGCTGCGGCGCGCCGCGCCGTCGAGGCGATGGTCGCCGAGCTGTCGGGGGACGCGGCGGCGCGTTGAGGGACTGAACCCCCTATCGCAAAAGCTGTTGATCGTGCGGGGGGCGGCTCGCTAGCGGCCCTCTCGCTTGTTATGGGGAGGCAGTCTTTTGCACCAAGGAGTCGCCGGTGACCTCCCCCCGCGAGAAGGCGTTTCCGGTTTCGTGGGACCAGTTCCACCGCGACGCGCGGGCGCTCGCCTGGCGCCTCGCCTCGACTGGCCCGTTCAACGCCATCGTCGCCATCACCCGGGGCGGTCTCGTTCCGGCGGCGATCGTCGCGCGTGAGCTCGAGGTCCGGGTGATCGAGACCGTCAGCGTCGCCTCCTATCACGACTACAAGACCCAAGGCGGGCTCAAGGTTCTCAAGGCGATCGCGCCGCAAGTCGCCAATCTCGACGAGGGAGCCAAGATCCTCATCGTCGACGACCTGGTGGACACCGGCGCCACCGCCAAGGTGGTGCGCGAGATGCTGCCGAGAGCCCATTTCGCCGCCGTCTACGCCAAGCCCCTGGGGCGCCCGCTGGTCGACACTTTCATCACCGAAGTGTCCCAGGACACGTGGATCTATTTTCCCTGGGACATGGGCCTCGCTTTCCAGCCGCCGATCGCCAACGACGGGACCGGCTGAAGGTTCATTTTCGCCGCGAAATGTGAAAGAAGCGGGCCTTGCCCAAGCGGACGTGGCGAAACCGGTAGACGCAAGGGACTTAAAAACCCTTTGTGCGCCCGGTGAGTACCTTTCTTTCTGGAGGGCTTTCCATCTAGAAAACATGGACTTATTCCCCGGTGGCAGCCGGAAGGAGGGTCAAACGAATCGTAGCCAGGAGCCGCACCGGAGCCAAGTGCTGGAACTGGCCGAAGATTCGCCAGCGCGCGACGAAGCGCGTTATAGCGGTTATATGGCAAAGCGGACGTGGCGAAATCGGTAGACGCAACAGACTTCAATTGGAGTGCCCACGGGGAAATTCGTGGAGCAGAACCGCTCAAAGTCGGGGAACGCTAACGGGCTCGAGCCCCAGGCCAATCCCGAGCCAAGCCCTCGATTGAGGGAAGGTGTAGAGACTGGACGGGCGGCGCCTTCGGCCGAGACGCCATGGCGAAGGGACAGTCCAGGCCACGAACGCCGACTGGCGGCGGCGAAAGCCGAAGTGGTAAGAAAATCTGTTTCTCTCTGAGAGTGCGGGTTCGAGTCCCGCCGTCCGCACCAAATACGTTCTGAGATATGCCTCGCCAAGGTGAGGGGTGGGGGTTCGGGTCATATCCTGACGTAGCCTGAAGGCCGCGCGTTCGAAGGCCGCAGAGCATAGGGCGCTGACCGCCAAGGGCATCGACCCGATCGAGGCAGAGCGAGCGGCCAGAAAGGCTGCGTAGGGTTGCCGCTGGCGGGCGTCGGGACGAG
>DATGHB010000231.1:0-2517 GCA_035308265.1 Roseiarcus sp. | reverse complement strand
GACGCCACGCTCATGTCCTCGAGTTGCGAATCGCGGTGTTCATGATGACCGCGATGACGATCAGCGCGCCGACGAACATGTCGAAGTAGAAGCCGGGCGCCTGCAGCAAGAGGAGGATGTCCTGGATCGTGAACACGAGCGCGACGCCGAGGACGATGCCCAGGATCGAGCCGCGGCCGCCAGTCAGCGCAGCGCCGCCGATGACGCAGGCGGCGATCGAGGTCAACTCCATTCCGAGCCCCCCGCCGGGCTGGATCGAGCCCACTCGCGTCGCGGCGATCACCCCGGCGAGCGCGGCCATGAAACCCGAGATGGCAAAGGCGATGACCTTGGTGCGGACTGGGTTGACGCCAATCGCGATGGCCGCATTGCGGTTGCCGCCGACGGCGAAGAAATGGTTGCCGAGCCGGTGGCGGTGCAGGAGGAAGTAGAACAGGACCGAGAACACGCCGAACCATATGATCATCGACGAGAGGACCCCCCATTCGCCGCCGAAGATGGTGATGAACGGCTCGGTCGGCCTGAAGCGAAGAGAAGTCGCGCCGTGGTAGAGCAGCGTCGCGCCGCGCCACAGCAGCATTCCGCCCAGCGTGGTGATGAACGAGGGGATGGCGAACCTCAGCGTGATCGCGGCGTGAAAGCATCCAATGAGGGCGCCGAGCGCGAGCGCGACGGCCATGCCGACGAACGGCGCGAGCATGCTGGCGTTGGGCGCGCCCTGGTCGCCGCCAAGCTGGTTTGACAGCGTCGCGGCGACGATCGACAGAAAGGAATAGAGCGCGCCCACCGACAGATCGAATTCGCCGGCGACCATCAACACGCCGACGCCAAGCGCCATCAGCCCGAGCGGCGCAATCGACTTCAGCGTCACGGCGATGTTGGCCGGGAGCAGGTAGCGGAACGTATCGGGGAACGCAAAGCCCGCCGCGATGCACACGGCCTGCACGATCACAAACATCGCCACGATCCCGCCTTCGGGGCTGTCGCGGACCCAGTCGGAGAGCTTGACCAAAACCGGCCGAGCGTTGTGAGCGGTGACGGCGCGACGGATGTGCTCTGGTTGACTGATCGTCATGCCACGCTCCTCGGGAACGCCGTTGGGCGTCCCGGTCGGGGCGGTCCGGCTGGCGCGGACCGCCCCGCTTTTATCCCCCGAAGCTCGGTCAAATCAACGAACCGGCCCTGCCCACTTCACCGCGGATTCGTAGTTCGTCTTGTCGATCAAGCCGGTCCCGCCGGTATCCATCTCGGAGGGATAGAGGCCGTACTTGATGTTGAGGGCGAGCTGGGTGACGGCGTAGAACCCCTGGGAATAGGGCTGCTGGTCGACGGCCGCGATCAGGCGGCCGTTCTTGATGTCGTCGAGAATCTCCTTCGAGACGTCGAATCCGCCGGCCGGAATCTTAAGCCCCGCGTCTTTGATCGCCTGCGCCGCCTGGCTGGTCGGCGTCTGGCCGAGACCGATGACGGCGGCAGTCTTCGGATGGCCGATCAGGTACTGCGTCATCAGGTTCAGCGCCTGGGCATGATCGTTCCCGGTGCCGAGCATTTCGCTGGTCGCGCCGATCTCGGAGAGGGCCTTCTGCACGCCCTCGTGCCGCAGGACGGCGTAGGTCGCCTCGGGTGACTCAACGGGCGTGAACACATTGTCGCCCTTCTTCAAATGCCCCTCGGCGATCATCCGCTTGCCGAGAACATAGCCGGAGGCGATGAAGTTCTGGCCCATGAAGGCCATGCGGCAGGAGCTGCCCGGCGCGCCGTGGCGCGAATCGTCGATATTGAAGGTGACAACCGGAATGCCCTCGGCCATCGCCTTGCACATGTCGTCCTTGTAGGCGTTGTCGTCGGCGATGTTGATCGCGATTCCGCTCACCTTGTTGGCGATGCCGGTTTCGAGAATTGTCTTCTCCCGCTCCTGGTTCTGTTCTCCGAACTGGATGTCGAGCTTGACGCCCTGCTGCTGGGCGGCGTCCTTGGCGCCGTTCACGACCGCCTCGAAGAAGGCGTTCGACGACTGGTCCCACGGGATGAAGAGGATATTGATCTTCGACCATTCGGCCTTGTGGTCGGCGTCGGCGGCGCCGGCGGCGGCGACGCCTAACAGCGACAGAGCGGCGCCCATCGCGGACGCGGCCATCAGTTTGGTGACGGAGTTCATGCGTTTCCTCACAATTTGCGGCCTGGGATTCTTGGGGGGGTCGGCCGCTGCTGCCCCGACCGGCCAGATGGGCTGGATCGGTGGGTCCCTCAACCTACGACAGACGCAAGCGCCAAGCCCAGCGCCAGCGCCGCCAGGCTCGAGCGGATGGCGAAAATTGCTCGACGAACCATGAAGGACCCCCCGGTGGTTGCGGCGCATCAGGAAGACCGTCGCACGAACCTCCGCCTGGAACAACCGCCCGAGGAGCGCCTTGGGCCGGCCTCGATGCGCCGGCCCGTCTAGGCCGCCATAAGCGCGCCGGCTGGCCGGCGGCGCTGGCTGCGCCAGAAGAGCGAGGCGACGATCAGGAAATTGAA
>DATGHB010000230.1:0-14807 GCA_035308265.1 Roseiarcus sp. | reverse complement strand
GCGTCGGCGAAAGCCGCGAGAAGGCAGACGGCGAACATTCGCCGAATCATGGCGAGGAGCCCCCCCAACGATAGCGATTTGCCCCAACCTCGCCGAAGTACAACGGGAAAGCAATGGCCGGGCGACACCCCGCCGACTGGCCCGGGCAGGGGCGTCCAAGCGCCTCCTTGTCTCGGAGAAGAGCCGCGCACAAGCGCCTGCCGGTCTTGGCAGTAGTTTTACCGGCGTGCCCTAACGTTTTCAGGACATTAGCACCCCGTTTAATTCCATGTCTGAAAAATACGACATAAATACTATGTATTATCACAATGAGGGCGCACCGCTCGAGCCAACGGCACATCGCTCCAGCGGGCGATTCGCGCAGTCGGCGCGAGAGCCCCCGGCGATCACGTTCGTGATAGGGTGGCCGGGGTCCGAGGCGGCGCCATGTCCAGAACCCGGAAGCTTGCCGCGATCGTCTTCGCCGACGTTGTCGGCTACTCGCGGCTGATGGGCGAAGATGAAGCGGGCACGGCGCGGGCGGTGCGCGAGCGACGCGAAGCGGCGCGGCCAATCGTGACAAGCCACGGAGGCCGTATTGTCCAGACGATCGGCGACGGACTGATGCTCGAGTTCCCTTCGATCGTCGCCGCGGTCGAATGCGCCATCGCGATCCAGGCGCTGATGGCGGAGCGCAACGCGGCAACGCTTGAGGCGAAACGCATCCGCTATCGCATCGGCGTCAACCTCGGCGACGTGCTCGTCGAGGGCGACGACCTCGTCGGCGACGGCGTCAATATCGCGGCGCGACTCGAAAGCATTTGCGAGCTGGGCGGCGTCTTCATCGCGGGCGCGGCGTTCGACCATGTACGCGGCCGCATCGACGGCATTTCGTCGACCTCGGCGAGAAGGCGCTCAAGAACATCGCCCGGCCGGTGCGTGTCTATGCGGTCAAGCCGACCTCACAAGGCGCCGTCCTGCCGACCCCGCCTTCACCGCCTACAACGCAGGGGCCGCCCGGCCTTTCGATCGTCGTGCTCCCGTTCTTGAATCTAACTGGAGATCGGGAGCTTGAGTCTTTTGCCGATGCGGTGACCGCGGACCTCGGCAGCGATTTGTCGCGCAACCACGAGTTCTTCGTGATCGCACGCAACACCGCTTTCACCTATAAAGGCAGACGCGTCGACATGAAGCAGGTCGGCCGAGAATTGAATGTTCGTTACGTCCTGCAAGGCAGCGTCCAGCGGGTCGACGATCGACTCCGCGTTCAGGTCGAGATTGACGACGTCGACACCGGCGCTCATGTGCGCATTGACATCGCGCCCGCGCCGTGTTTTCGGAAACGGCGGGCGCGCTCCTCCCTGGCGCCGCTCCGGATCAGGCCCAATGCCGCGCTCGAGGTTGAAAACGTCGACCAAACGCGTCCGCCCGCCGAAAGGCGGGGCGAAAGGCTGACCCGCGCCCCTGATGTCTCCCCGGCGGGCGGCCCGTTTCCGTGAGATTCGCGCCCGATGGCCTCGGGGAGACAAGGGTGAACAAGGAATTCTTCATCATGTCAGGCTTCAAGGTCGCGGTCGCCGGCGCAACCGGCAATGTCGGCCGCGAGATGCTCTCCATCCTCGCCGAGCGCCGCTTCCCGGCGGCTGAAGTGGTTGCGCTCGCTTCCCCCGCCTCGATCGGCCGCGAGGTCTCGTTTGGCGACAAGACCCTCAAATGCCGGGCGCTCGAGCATTATGACTTCTCCGACACCGACATTTGCCTCATGTCGGCGGGCGGCGCGGTGTCGAAGGATTATTCGCCGAAGATCGGCGCCAAGGGCTGTGTGGTGATCGACAATTCGTCAGCCTGGCGGATGGACCCGGACGTGCCGCTGATCGTGCCCGAGGTCAACGCGGCGGCCGCCAAGGGTTTCGGAAAAAAGAACATCATCGCCAATCCCAACTGCTCGACGGCGCAATTGGTGGTGGCGCTCAAGCCGCTGCACGACCGGGCGACGATCCGCCGGGTGGTGGTGGCGACCTATCAGTCGGTCTCGGGCGCCGGCAAGGAGGCGATGGACGAACTGTTCGCTGAGACGCGCGCGGTGTTCGTCTCCGATCCGGTCGAGCCGAAGAAGTTCCCCAAGCGCATCGCCTTCAACGTCATTCCGCAGATCGACGTGTTCATGGACGACGGCTCGACCAAGGAAGAGTGGAAGATGGTCGCCGAGACCAAGAAGATTCTCGACCCCAAGATCAAGCTGACCGCGACCTGCGTCAGGGTTCCGGTGTTCATCGGCCATTCGGAAGCGGTCAACATCGAGTTCCAGAAGCCGCTCGGCGCCGACGAGGCGCGCGACATTCTCTCGCGCGCGCCGGGCTGCCTGGTCGTCGACCGGCGCGAGCCCGGCGGCTACATTACCCCCCACGAGGCGGCGGGGGAGGACGCAACCTACATTTCCCGCATCCGCGACGACCCCACGATCGACAACGGCCTCAACCTTTGGGTGGTGTCCGACAATCTCAGGAAGGGCGCGGCGCTGAACGCGGTGCAGATCGCCGAAGTTTTGGCCAACCGCCGCTGGCTCAGTCCCAAGATGAAGGCGGCGTGACCGGGCTTTCCCCAGGCAAGCGAGGGCGGCGGTCGAAATCGCCCCCGGTCGCCGCTTTGTCCGCCCGTTTCTTATGCTATTGGGGCAAAGACCTCCGCGTTGTGTTTTAAGGTTCGATTCGGCGATCCATGGTGCAAGATCCGGATATCCGCCTGCTCACATCCCCGCGTATTTTCCTGGTCGGGATGGCGGCGTTCCTGGCCCTGGTCGGATTCGTGGTCCTCATCCTCTATCAACAGATCGCGCTCGCGTTCAGCGCCAATCCGGGTCTGAATGGCCTGATCCTGGGCGTGCTGGCGATCGGCGCCTTGTTCACCTTCCGGCAGGTGATCCGGCTATTCCGCGAAGTTCGCTGGGTCAATTCGCTGACCGGGGCGGTCTCGGGCGCAACCGCGCCGACGCCTCGGCTCTTGGCGCCAATGGCGGTGATGCTCAACGCCGGCGCGGGCGCGCGGGGCCTCTCGACCATCACCACCCGCGCGATCCTTGATTCGATCGCCACCAGGCTCGACGAGGGTCGCGAACTCAGCCGCTATCTGGTCGGGCTTTTGGTTTTCCTCGGACTTCTCGGCACCTTCTGGGGCCTGTTGGAGACGGTCCACTCGATCGCCGGCGTCATCGACAGCATGAAGACCGGGACCGACAACGCGACCATGTTCGACGACCTGAAGCAGGGCCTGTCTCTGCCGATCGCCGGCATGAGCGTGTCGTTCACCTCGTCGCTGTTCGGCCTTGCGAGCTCGCTCATCCTCGGCTTCCTCGACCTTCAGGCGGGCCAGGCGCAGAACCGCTTCTATTCCGAGTTCGAGGAGTTTCTCGCCAGCCACGTCCAGACGGCGCCGCTCGTCGAACCGATCCCGGACGCGCCGATCATCGCCCAGAGCGCGCAGCCGACGATCGAATATCAGCGCGACGCGAAGGCGATCGCGACGCTCGCCGAAGGCATTCAGGCTTTGGTCGGGCACATGCGCACCGAGCAGCAGCAGATTCGCGACTGGGTCGACGCGCAGACGGCGCAGCAGGAAGACATCGGCAAGCTCCTGCGGCGCCTCCTGGACGAACTGGGCGCGCGGTGAGGCGCGAATTTTTTGGCGTGGCGGGGGTTCGGGAGTGGAATCATGGCGCTGTCGCGCGGCCGTAGATATGAGGGAGTGAACTATTGGCCGGGCTTCGTCGACGCCCTGTCGACGATGCTGCTCGTAATCATTTTTCTCCTGTCGGTGTTCATGCTGGCTCAGTTCTTCCTGTCGCGGGAGGTCACCGGCAAGGACGAGGCGCTCGCCAGGCTCAACCGGCAGATCGAAGAATTGACCAATCTGCTCGCGCTCGAGCGCACCCAAAAGGGCGCCGACGAGAGCAAGATATCGGTCCTCGCCGCCACCCTCGAGTCCGCCCAACAGGAGCAGAAGCGGCTCAAGGACGCCGCCTCGCGGGGCGCGGTCGACGCCAGCGCCGCCAGCGGCAAGGTCTCGGCGGCAGCCGCGGCGATCGATCGCGAGAAGCAGATCTCGGCGCAGGCGCTGGCCCAGGTCGACGTGCTCAACCAGCAGATCGCGGCTCTGCGCAAGCAGCTGGCGGCGATCGAGGACGCGCTCTCCGCCTCCGAGTCCGCCAACAAGGAATCGCAGTCGAAGATCGCCGACCTCGGCCAGCGGCTCAACGTCGCCCTGGCGCAGAAGGTCCAGGAGCTCAATCGCTATCGCTCCGACTTTTTTGGGCGCTTGAGGCAGATTCTCGGCTCCCGGCCCGACATCAGGGTGGTGGGCGACCGGTTCGTGTTCCAGTCCTCGGTGCTGTTCGACGTCGGCAAGGCCGACATCAGCCCGGCCGGACAAGCCTCGCTCGACACGCTCGCCGCAGCGGTGATCGACCTCGAGCGCGAGATCCCGCCCGACATCCCGTGGATCCTCCGGGTCGACGGACATACCGACAACACGCCGATCACCGGCGCCGGACCCTACAGGTCGAACTGGGAATTGTCGGCCGCGCGCGCCGTCTCTGTGGTGCAATATCTGATCAGCAAGGGGGTTGAGCCTGACCGCCTGGCCGCGGCAGGTTTTGGCGAGTTCCAGCCGATCGACCAGGGGACCGATGAAGAGGCGCGAGCGCACAACCGGCGCATCGAGCTCAAGCTCACCGAGCGGTGAGCACGGAAGCCCGCGCGCTCAGGGAATTCGCGGCGGCCGATCTTCCCGCGGTCGTCGATCTGTGGGTCATGGGCTGGAGCGAGACGGGCCTCGGGATCGATTTCGACGCCCGGCGCGGCTGGCTGATCGGCCATTTGCGCGCGCTCCGCGCCGGGGGCGCCAAAATCGTGGTCGGGCTTGGCGCGGGCGGGAGGCCCGCCGGCTTCGCCGCCATCGACTTGAAGTTCGGCTATCTCGATCAGCTCTGCGTCGCGCCCTCCGAGCGGGGGTCCGGCCTGGCCGCGGCCCTCCTCGACGACGCCAAGCGCCGGTCGCCGGGCATGATCGAACTCGACGTCAACGAGGCCAATGGGCGGGCGCTGCGCTTCTATCAGCGCGAGGGCTTCTCGGTCGTTGGGCGAGGACTGAACCCGCGCTCGGGGCTGCCGACGCTCAAGATGCGGTGGCGCCCGTCGGGATAGGGCGACGGATTGCGGCGGTTGCGCTTCGCTCCGTTCCCGGCTATCGCCTTTGGCTAATGGGCCTTAACAGGCCGCGAAAGCGCCTGGCGCAATCGGCCGGTCGCGGAGGAGATGACAAGGGAGCGGTCATAACATGCGCAAATCTTGGATTCTGCCGTTGATGGGGCTTGGGCTCGCGACGCTGACCGCGCCGGCCCAGGCCCAGGACATCACCATCGCCCTCGCTGGGCCGATGACCGGGCCGGTGGCGAGCATCGGCGAACAGATGAAGCGCGGCGCCGAGACCGCGGCGGCCGCGATCAACGAGGCCGGCGGGGTCAACGGGCGCAAGATCAAGATCGTCGTCGAGGACGACGCCTGCGATCCGAAACAGGCGGTCGCGGTGGCCAACCTAATCGTCGGCCAGCAGATCAAATATGTTGACGGCCACGCATGTTCGGGCTCGTCGATCCCCGCCTCCGACGTCTACGCCGACAACAACATTCTGATGATGTCGCCCGCCTCGTCGAATCCGACCCTGACCGAAAAGGGACGCCCGACCATCATGCGCATCTACCCGCGCGACGATGAGCAGGCCGCGTTCATCGGGCCGTGGATCGCCCAGAAATACAAGGGCAAGAAGATCGCCATCCTTCACGACAAATCGGCTTATGGAAAGGGCCTCGCGGACGTGGTGAAGGCCAAGCTGAACGCGGCCGGCGTGAACGAGGTCCTGTTCGAAGGCATCAATCCGGGCGAAAAGGACTATACCGCGGTCGTCACCAAGTTGAAGAGCCTGGGCGCCGAGCTGGTCTATTTCGGCGGCTACCACCCCGAGGGCGGACTCATGGTGCGGCAGGCCGCCGACCAGGGCTACAAGCTCAATCTGATGATGGGCGACTCCATCGCCACCTCCGAATTCTGGCAGATCTCGGGGCCGGCGGGCGAGGGCACTCTCTTCACCTTCCCCTCCGATCCCCGCCGTTCGCCGAACGCGGCCAAGGCGCTCGAGCAGTTCAAGGCTCAAGGGTTCAACCCCGAAGGGTTCACGCTGTTCAGCTACGGCGTTGTTCAGGCGATCGCCGAGGGCATCAAGCGCGCAGGCTCCGACGATCCCAAGGCGGTCGCGAAGGCCTTGGAGAACGGCCAGCCGGTCGAGACCGTTCTGGGGTCCGTCCGGTTCGACAGCAAGGGCGATGTCCTCGACCCGCGCTACGACATCAACAAGTGGAGCGCCGGCAAATACGCGCCCATCGTGGAGCAGTGAGGCGATCGAGCCTGATCGACTCAACGGCGTGAGGCGCGGTCAGGACGGAATGCGGCCTCACGCCGTCTCATCGGCGAATGCCTCGATCAGGGCGTCAAACGCCTCGGGCGTCTCCCAGTGCGGCGCATGCCCTGCGCCGGGGATCATCTGCACCGCGCCCCGCCATAGTGTCGGCATGGCGACCGAGCCGAAATAGCGGCCGTTGACCAGCTGCTCTTCGGCGCCATGCAGCACCGCGAGCGGGACCTCAAGATTGCGCACGACCGCGCCCTCGTCGCGATAGAGACCGCGCCTGGCGCTTGCCCCGAGGTTGCTGCGCGCCCGCCCGTCCGTGCGCAAAACATCTTTGAGAAAGAACGGCGGAATATCGGTAAAGCCGGGTCTGAAGAACGCCGCGACATAGGCGGACGCCTCGATGCTGTCGACGCTTTCCTGGAACGTGAACTGCATCGCCGGATTGGGCAAGAATGCTTCCTGCATCGCTTCACCGGATGTGATCGGCGGCGTGCCGAAAATGACGAACCCGCGGGCGCGAGGAAGATCCGGCGCCATTTCAAGCGCGACATGACCGCCGAGACTCCAGCCGACGAAACAGGCCTCGTCGAGCCCAAGCGCATCCACAGCCGCGCGGACGGTGCGCGCGTGTCCTGGCAGCGAATAGGCGCTCGGGTCCTTCGCGTCATCCGATTGGCCGTGGCCGGGCAAATCGACCGCGATCAGCCGGAACCGCTTGCCCAGCGGCCCGTCGAGCTGGCGCGTGAAGGCGCGCGACGACGAGGAATTGCCGTGGATGACGGCCACGGCCGGACCTGAGCCGGTCGAATCGTGGACGGCAACCGCCCCATTCGGCGTCTCGATCCTTATTGTTTTCATTACCCCTCCAATCGCGCTCCAACCTGGCGCAGTCGATGGCCGCACGCGCCAAAACGTAGCGGTCAAACGTGACCGCCCCGGAAACGTTGAGAGTTAAACGCCAACGAAAGAGAGGCGTTCCCGACGCCGCAGGCGAACCTGAGCCAGCAATGCGCGACCTGCGCGGCAAATTGGTGTGAGCGTCACAGCCTGTACGCTTCGCTTCCCTTCCGCCGCCCTTTCGTGTATTGCAGCGCACAATAGGACGGCTGAGCGCGGATTTTGTAACGGCGCGCCGTTCCGTTCCCGTCACCTTCGCGTACAAGAGGACAGCGCCGGCCTGCCGTTCCAGATGCGGGCCGCCTCAAAAAGCCCGCCCATGAAGCTTCGCAACATCGCCATCATCGCCCATGTCGACCACGGCAAGACCACCCTCGTCGACCGGCTCCTACAGCAGTCGGGCGCGTTCCGCGACAACCAGCGCGTCGCCGAACGGGTCATGGATTCGAACGACCTCGAGCGCGAACGCGGGATCACCATTCTCGCCAAGGCCACGTCGGTGGTGTGGAAGGACGTCCGGGTCAATATCGTCGACACGCCCGGCCATGCCGATTTCGGCGGCGAGGTCGAGCGAATCCTGTCGATGGTCGACGGAGCGATCGTGCTGGTCGACGCCGCCGAAGGGCCGATGCCGCAGACCAAGTTCGTGGTCGGCAAGGCGCTGAAGATCGGGCTGAAACCCATCGTTTGCGTCAACAAGGTCGACAAGGCCGACGCGCGACCTACCGAGGTGGTCAACGAGGTGTTCGACCTCTTCGCCGCACTCGACGCGACCGACGAGCAGCTCGACTTTCCGATCCTGTACGGCTCGGCCAAGCAAGGTTGGATGGCGATTGGCCCCGATGGGCCGAAAGAGAACATGGCGCCTTTGTTCGACCTCGTGCTCAAGCATGTCGAGGCGCCGAAGGTCGGCGCCGGCGCCTTCCGCATGCTCGGCACTCTGCTCGAAGCCAACCCCTATCTCGGGCGCATCATCACGGGGCGCGTCTTCTCCGGCACGATCAAGACCAACGCGCCGGTCAAGGTCATGGACCGTCATGGAGACATGGTCGAGCAGGGCCGCGTCACGAGAATCCTCGCCTTTCGCGGGATCGAGCGCGCCCCGATCGACGAGGCGGTGGCGGGCGACATCGTCGCCATCGCGGGGCTGGAGAAGTTCAACGTCGCCGACACTTTGTGCAGCCCGGAAGAGGTCGAGCCTTTGCACGCCCAGCCGATCGACCCGCCGACGCTATCAATGACCTTTTCCGTCAACGACAGCCCACTCGCGGGGACCGAGGGCGACAAGGTGACGAGCCGAGTCATCCGCGACCGCCTGTTCAAGGAAGCGGAGGGCAATGTCGCTCTCAAAGTGGAGCAGGCGCCCAATTCCGACGCCTATGTGGTCTCTGGCCGCGGCGAATTGCAGCTCGCGATCCTGATCGAGACAATGCGCCGCGAGGGGTTCGAGCTTAGCGTGTCGCGGCCGAAGGTGCTGTTCCGCAAGAGCGAGGAGGGCGAAATCCTCGAGCCGATCGAGGAGGTGGTGATCGACGTCGACGAGGAGCATTCGGGCGTCGTGGTCAAGACGATGAGCGAGCGCAAGGGCGAGATGGTCGAAATGCGCCCTTCCGGCGGCGGACGCTTGAGGCTCGTCTTCCTTGCGCCGACCCGGGGCTTGATCGGCTACCTCGGCGAACTCATGACCGACACGCGCGGCACGGCGGTCATGAACCGCCTGTTCCACAACTGGGGCCGATGGAAGGGCGAGATCGCCGGGCGCCGCAACGGCGTCCTGATCGCCAGCGAAGCGGGCGAGGCGGTCGCCTATGCGATGTGGAACCTCGAGGACCGAGGCCCGATGATGATCGAGCCGGGCGCGAAGGTCTACCAGGGCATGATCGTCGGCCAGCATACGCGCGACAACGACCTCGAAGTCAACGTGCTCAAGGGCAAGAAGCTCACCAACATCCGCACCCATTCCAAGGACGAGGCGGTGCGCCTGACCCCGCCGATCCAGATGACGCTGGAGAAGGCGCTGGCCTATATCGAGGACGACGAACTGGTCGAGGTGACGCCGAAGTCAATCCGCCTGCGCAAGGCCCTGCTCGACCCCAACGACCGCAAGCGCGCGGAGCGCGCCAAGGCCGCGGAGGGCGCGGCCTGAGGCGGCCGTCGCCGGGGCTCGGAGGCGCCGGGTGAAAGTCGCGTTCCGAGCGGATGCAACCGTCTTTTGCAACCGGCCGATCGACGAGTGGCTGCCGCCTCTGTTCGGCGAGGGCTTCTTCGCCTTCGACCGGCCGGCGCCCGGCCGAATGCTGTCGAGCTGGTTTCTGGCGGCTGAACCGGGATGCCCGGCGATCGCGGAATGGGCGCGAGCCGTGTATGACTATTGGTCGGCGCGCGAGACGGCGGACGATTATTTCTGGTTTCACCGGCTCTTTCAGAGCGTCTGCGAGAGCAACCTCAGGGTCGCGCGGCTCTGGGAGCGCGTCCCCAAAATCTCGGCCGACGGACCCCACCGCATTCAGCATCTCGGCATGCTCAGCGACGCCGCCGCGACGGCGCCGGCAGTCGACCGGTCGACGCCGTGCTTCAAGCTGACCTATCGCTACGATCAGGCGGCCGCGGGACCGGATTGCCTGCTGCGGCGCCCGATCGGCCTCGACGACGCTCCGCCGCGAAACGAAGAACGGCCAGGAGAAGGGGCGCCAGCGAGAGATCCTTCGGACCTGGCTTCGCTCAGCGTCTCGACCGAGAACCTCGGCGACCATATCCAGGCTCAGGCGGGGCTCGAACTGCTGGCGCGCTTCGGCCTTTCGCCGCGCATCGCTCTCGACCGCGATTTCGAACTGAGAAGCGCCCCCGGCCTCGACCCGGAACGCAGCCACCCGATCCTCCTCAACGGCTGGTTCAAGCGCGACAGCCCCGAGTGGCCGCCCCATCCGCGGCTCGAACCGCAGGAGCGGCCAGCGCCGCTGGAACCGGTCGGCGCGGCGCGGAGACCGCAGCAACGCGACCTTCGCGCGTCAACGCGATCGGATTGAGCGCGGCCGAAGGGCGCCAGACTGGAACCGCCGGCCCGCCGATCTTCATGCGCGGCGCCTATCACCAGCCGGTCAGCGACTGTCGGCGGATACGGCGGTCGATCAGGATTTGCAGCACGACCGAGATGACAATCACAAGACCGAAGGCGAGCTGGGTGTAGAAGGCGTTGATGCCGGCCGACACGATGCCCGCGTTGATCGCGCCGATGATGAACGACGCAACGAAGGTCCCGACCACGGACCCGGTCCCGCCAAACACCGACGTGCCGCCGAGGAAGACCGAGGCGATGGTGTTGAGGAGCGATCCCTCCCCAGTGGTCGGCCAAAAGTAATAGCCGTAGATCGAGGTCAGGAGGCCCGCGAACACCGCCGTCACCCCAACCAGCACGAAGGCCTTCGTCTTGACCCGCGACGCGTTGACGCCCATCAGTCTCGCGCTCGTCATATTGTCGCCGACGAGGAAGACGTGGGCCCCGAAGCGCGTGCGGTTGAGCAGAATCCATTCCGCGATCAGGATCGCGACCATCCAGAGCGTCTGCACAGGAAAGCCGAAAACCGGCAGGCGCAACAACGCGTGCATCTGCGGAAATTTATCAGCCGTCAAAGGCACTCCGGTCCCATTCATCAGCACGAGCTCGAGCCCGCGGAACAGAAACCCGGTGCCGATGGTGATGACGAGCGAGGGAATGTTGAGCGAGGCGACCAGGAGGCCGTTGATGAGCCCGCACGCCACGCCGGCCGCTAGCGCGCAGAGGAGACCGACCCACCAGGGCGCGCCGGCATGGGCGGTCAAGAGGCAGAAGACCGCCGTGCCCAAGGCCATGACTGACGGAAACGAAAGATCGATTTCGCCGGTGATGACGACGAAGGTGAGCGACAGGGCGACGACGCCGAACAGCGGCGTCGTCTCGGCGAAAGCGCGGTAGATGTCGATGTCGGTGAAAACTCTTGGCGCGGCGATCACGAAGGCCAGCCACATCGCCACGCCCACGCCGATGATGCCAAGCTGGCTGCCGTAGCGCATGAGCAGGGAGGGCGGCGCGGCGCGGTTGCCGACCGGCCGCGCGCGCAGGGCCTCTTCCGTCATGGGTGCTGCTCCATCTTTCCGGTGCGCGCGACGTGGTAGAGCCGCTCGATCAACGCGTCCATGGTGATGTCGGCGCGATTGTAGACGCCAGCGACCTTGCCGCGGTCGAGCACATAGAGCCGATCGACGACCGGATAGATGTTGAAGATGTTGTGGTCGATGAAGATTGCCGACTTGCCGGCGGCCTTGATCGAGCGCACGAAGTCGAGGGTTTTCTTGGTCTCGCTCAGCGACAGGCCCATGGTCGGCTCGTCGAGGATCACAAGCTCGGCCTCGAAATGGAGCGCGCGG
This sequence comes from Roseiarcus sp., assembly GCA_035308265.1. Classification (GTDB taxonomy): domain Bacteria; phylum Pseudomonadota; class Alphaproteobacteria; order Rhizobiales; family Beijerinckiaceae; genus Roseiarcus. Next base: position 3,068 of record DATGHB010000230.1, on the reverse strand, counting down.
GTGATCGCCACGCCCTGCTTCTCGCCGCCCGACATGGTTGCGACGACATTGTTGGGATGGACGGCGGCGGACGTGAAGCCCATGTGCTCGCTCATCAGCCGCGCGCATTCGGCGCGCATCCGCTCGACGTCGAGCAAGCCAAAGCGGGTCCGCAGCTCACGGCCCATGAACATGTTGCGCCAGAGGGGCTGCTTCTCGCAAAGGGCCCGCTCCTGATAAACGGTTTCGATGCCGAGACCGCGCGCTCTGGCGACCGACCAGTCATCGACCCGCTTGCCGTGAAAGTAGATCTCGCCGCCCGAGTCGGGTGTATGGAAGCCCATCACCACCTTGATGAGCGTCGATTTGCCTGCGCCGTTGTCGCCCAGCAGGCCCACGATCTCCCGCCGATTGACCCTGAAATCGACGTTCGCCAGCGACCTGACCTCGCCGAACGTCTTGCCGACGTTCCTGAGCTCGATCACCGGCGGCTCACCGCCGCTGGCTCCCGCTGGCTCCATCATAGACCCGTCCTATGCCTGAACAAAAGGAGGCGCCGAAAGCGGCGCCTCCTTGAGCCCTGTGATCTCAGCGGATTTCCTTCGCCGCCAGCGGGGCGACCGCATCGACGTTGGTGGAATCGACGAAGGCGCCGGCGGTGTTCACATCGAGGCCCGCGAAGCCGTACTTCTTGGTCAGGCAGATATTGAGGATAGGGAGGTAGCCTTGCAGATAGGGCTGCTGATCGATGACCAGATTCTGGTAGCCCGCCTTGATTGCTTGCGCGGTGTTCGGCGACATGTCGAATCCGGCGAAATAGACCTGGCCAGGCTTCAGCGAGGCCGCGCCCGCGTAGACGCCGACGTTGGAGGTCAGGCCGCCGTGATCGGTGACCACGATCTTGATCTTCGGATTGGCCTTCATCACGCCGACGAAGGTCGCGGTGCCGGCGTTCGGATCGGCGTTGGTGGCCGCGTCGATCTCCTGGTAGATCACTTTGGCGCCGGCTTTCTCGAAGGCGTCGATCACGCCGACCGTGCGCTGTCCGCGATCGCCGCCCTGGCCCTTGAGACCCCAGACGAACACTTCGTCGCCAGCCTTGAGCCCGGAGCGCTTGGCGGCTTCGCTGGCCAGCGCATAGCCGGCGGAATAGTTCGGCGCGCCGACATAGCCAAAGCCCTTGGCCGAATATTTCTTCTGGCTATCGGGGAGAGAGGTGTTGAGGGTGGTGAAGATCGTGCCCTGCGCGAAGGCCTGATCGACGAGGGGCGCTGTCGCCGCCTCGCCGCCGAAACCATAGGTCGCGATGCCGTCCACTTTCGTCGCCAGCGCCTGCTGAATCTGGGTCAGCATCGTGTGGGGATCCCAGTTGGAGAAGTAGTAGGTGACGCTGGGTCCGAGATCGAGTTCGGCCTGTTTGAAGCCGTTATAGACATTGTTGGCGAACACGCCGCCCTGCGGACCGCCCGGGAAGGCGGCGATCTTGACGCCCTGGCACCATTTGGCGACGGGATCCGTGGCGTGCGCCGACGTGGCCGCCACGCACGCGATCAGCGCGGCGCCGGCCGCGAAGCCAAAATTCCTTGTCCGGTCATTCGACATTCCATCCTCCCATTTCAGGTCTGGTCGCCTCGGAAGGGCCTCATGCGCTTCCTGATGCGAAAAAGTATTACAATATGATCATCTCGCGCCACAAGCCGTGCCGGTCAGTCCCCCCCGGTCGCCTTGCGCCTGAGCGCCTTGACCGCTCCTCGGCGCGACTTGTCGTCGAGGCGGCGCGCCCTCGAGGCGTGCGTCGGGCGCGTGGCGAGGCGGGGCTTCGCGCGCACCTGCGCTTTGATGAGCATGGCGGCGAGGCGGGCGCGCGCGTCCTCGCGGTTGCGCGGCTGGCTCGCGTATCTCTGGGCGAAAATGACGATTACGCCGTCATGGGTCGCGCGCGCCCCGGCGAGGCGGATCAGCCGGATCGCGACGTCGTTGGGCAGGCTCGGCGAGCGGCGAGCGTCGAACCGAAGCTCGACCGCGCTCGCCACCTTGTTGACGTTCTGTCCGCCCGGACCCGAGGCGCGCACGAAAGTCTCGACGATCTCGCTCTCGTCGATGAGAAGATCGCCGGCTTTCATGGCCTCTATCGCCAGTCGCGCACGTCCACGAACCGCCCCGCGATCGCCGCCGCCGCGGCCATCGCGGGCGAGACCAGATGGGTGCGGCCGCGGTAGCCCTGGCGGCCCTCGAAATTGCGGTTCGAGGTCGAGGCGCACCGCTCGCCGGGCAAAAGCTTGTCGGGGTTCATGGCGAGGCACATCGAGCACCCGGGCTCGCGCCACTCGAAGCCGGCGGCGGTGAAGATCTTGTCGAGCCCCTCGGCCTCGGCCTGCGCCTTGACCAGACCCGATCCCGGCACGACCATCGCATTGACGCGCTCGCTGACTTTCCGACCGCCCACGATCGCGGCGGCCGCGCGCAAGTCCTCGATGCGGCCATTGGTGCAGGAGCCGATGAAGACGCGGTCGATGGCGATGTCGGTCATCTTCTCCCCGCCGTTCAGCCCCATATAGTCGAGCGCTCGCCTGATCGAGGCGCGCTTCTGCTCGGTCTGCCCGTCCTCGATCCGCGGCACCGCGCCGAATATCGGCGCCACGTCCTGCGGGCTCGTGCCCCAGGAGACGATCGGCGGCAGGTCGGCGGCGTTGAGCTTAACCTCAGCGTCGAAATGCGCCCGCTCGTCGGTGTGCAGCGTCTCCCAATGGCGCATCGCGTGGTCCCACAAGGCGCCTTTCGGCGACTTCGGGCGGTCCTTCAGATAGTCGTAGGTCTTGTTGTCGGGCGCGATCATGCCGGCCCGCGCGCCGCCCTCGATCGACATGTTGCAGACCGTCATCCGCCCTTCCATCGACAGCGCCTCGATCGCCGAGCCGCAATATTCGATCACGTGGCCGGTGCCGCCCGCCGTGCCGATTTCGCCGATGATGGAAAGGATGATGTCCTTGGCGGTCACCCCTTGCGGCAGCGCGCCGTCGACCTTGACCCGCATGTTTTTGGCCTTGGCCTGGATCAGGGTCTGGGTCGCGAGCACGTGCTCGACCTCG
>DATGHB010000229.1:0-2322 GCA_035308265.1 Roseiarcus sp. | reverse complement strand
CTGGGCGTTTTCATGCCGGGCCAGGTCGCTCTCCTGCCCTGGGCCTACATCCTCGGCGCCCTGCACCTCTCCAATTCCGTCTATGGCCTCATTCTGGTCCACATCATCCAGGGCCTGTCGTTCACCACGCTGTTTTGCCGCAACTATTACGTGAACATCCCCGATGACCTGATCAAGGCGGCGCGCATCGACGGCGCAGGATTCTGGCGCATCTTTTTCAAGATCATCCTTCCCCTGTCGCCGCCGATCCTCATCGTCACCGTGATCTGGCAGTTCACCGGCATCTGGAACGAATTTCTGTTCGGGGTCGTGTTCACCGGCGGAACCCAGCAACCGATCACCGCAGCGCTGGTCGCGCTCGCCAGCAGCCAGTCGATGAACGCGCGCGCCTACGACGTCGCCAGCGCCGCCGTTCTGATCGGCGCCGTTCCGCCGCTCCTGATCTACCTGTTCGGCGGCAAGTATTTCGTTCGCGGGCTCACCCAAGGCGCCATCAAATGACAGGGCGATCATGGCGACGCTGACCATCTCGCGGCTGCACAAGCGTTTCGGCGCGGTCGAGGTTCTCAAGGGCATCGAACTCGAGGCTGAGACGGGAGAGTTCGTCGCCCTGGTCGGGCCCTCCGGCTGCGGCAAGTCGACGCTTCTCGCCATGATCGCAGGCCTGGAAAGCGTGAGCGAAGGCGAGATCCGGATCGACGGAAGGCTCGTCAACTCGGTCGCGCCAAAGGATCGCGACATCGCCATGGTCTTCCAGTCCTATGCGCTCTATCCGACCATGACCGCGCGGCAAAACATGACCTTCGGCATGGAAAGCCGGGGCGTGCCGAAGGCGGCGCAGGACGTCGCGATCAAGCGCGTCGCCTCGCTGTTGCAGATCGAGCCCCTGCTCAACCGGAAGCCCGGCCAACTGTCCGGCGGGCAGCGCCAGCGGGTCGCCATGGGACGGGCGCTCGTGCGCGATCCGAAGCTCTTCCTGTTCGACGAACCTCTGTCCAATCTTGACGCCAAGCTGCGCGTCGACATGCGCACCGAGATCAAGAAGCTCCACCTGAGGGTCGGCAAGACCACCATCTACGTCACCCATGACCAGATCGAGGCGATGACGCTCGCCTCCCGCATCGCCGTCATGCACCAGGGCGCGATTCAGCAGTTCGACGAGCCGCAGACCGTCTATGACCGCCCCGCCAACATGTTCGTCGCCGGCTTCATGGGATCGCCGTCGATGAATTTCATTCCCGGCGAACTGTCCAAGCTCGATGGCCGCCCAGCGGTCGCGATTGCTCTTTCGGGCGGCGAAACGGCGACGCTGCCGCTTCCCCAAACGCCCACGTCCCGGCCGACGAACGGCAAGGTGGTGCTGGGGGTCAGGCCCGAGCACCTGTTTCGCTATAATCCGAACCTGAAGGCGCAGAAGGCCGGACTCGCGATGCTGACCGCGCCGGTTGAACTGGTTGAGCCGACCGGCGCCGAGACGCATGCCGTTTTGAAAATCGGCGATAAGGAGATTGTCGGCCGGTTCGATCCTGACGGCGCGCCCCGCCTCGGCGAAAACATGGCCCTCGGAATCGACATGAGCCATGCCTGCCTGTTCGATCCCGAAACCCAGGCGCTCATTCCCCAGGTCGCCGCTTGACCTTCGCCGTCTATCCCAGTCTCGCCGGGCGCAATGTGTTCGTCAGCGGCGGCTCGACCGGCATCGGCGCCGACATCGTGCGCGCCTTTGCGCGCAACGCGGCGCGCGTCGCATTCATCGACGTCCAGGCCCGAGCGGGCGAGGCGGTGGCGGCGGCGGTGAACGAGGCCGGCGGGACGGCGCTCTTCCTCCGCTGCGACGTGACCGACATCCCCGCCCTGCAAACCTCGATCGCAGAGGCGCGGGCGAAGCTCGGTCCTATCTCAGTATTGGTCAACAACGCGGCCAATGACGAGCGCCATTCGGTTACGGATGTGACCGCCGATTATTGGGACCGCGCCCAGAACGTGAATCTGAGGCATCACTTCTTCGCCGCCCAGGCCGTCCACCCGCAAATGCGCGAGCTTGGGCACGGTTCGATCATCAATCTTTCGTCGATCGCCTGGCGCGGGGCGGCGGAAATGCCGGCCTATTCCGCCGCCAAGGCCGGGATCCTCGGCCTCACCCATGCGCTGGCGCGCCTGTTCGGCGCTGACAACATTCGTGTGAACGCGATCGAGCCCGGCGCGGTGATGACCGACCGGCAGCGGCGGCTGTGGTACAAGACGCCCGAATCGGTCGACGCCATCGTCCAGCGCCAATCCATCAAGGAGACGCTCATCGGCGAGGATATTGCGCGCGTCGCG
>DATGHB010000228.1:0-3615 GCA_035308265.1 Roseiarcus sp. | reverse complement strand
CTTTTGTCGTTGCGACCCCGGGGCTTTAGGGACCCGGGGAAGCAATCCAGGGATGCAGGGCCGGAGCGGTCGCGCTGGATCGCGCTCCCACGCACAAAATTATGCTCGCCAATGATTTCAGAGGCTTACCACCTCCTTTACGCAACTTTTTTCCCTCCGCCCCGCCCGGAAGGGCCGTTTTCGCGAAGCGGCCTGGAACGTGGCCCTTGAGGCCAGAAACGGCGAAAACGAAAGGAATCGTTTCGCCGAACGAAACCAGCGATTTCGCGAGCGCGGCGCACGTCATTGGAATCATTGGGACGCGAAATCGAAGGATTTCGCCAGATCGTTTGTTTTCAATGGGTTGACCGTCGTTTTGTTCGCGCTTCCCGCATGGGCTCTCCCGCTCCGGCGTCAGGCTTCCGCTTCGGCCGTCGCTGGACTGCCGAAAGGCATATTTCTACAGAGCAGAAATAATGCCGCCGCCTTTCCGATCCGTCAATAATTTGTTCGCGGCAACCGCGGCGGTGCCGCGAAAAGATCGCTTATCCCCAATGGCTTACGGTCATTTCTTGATCTATTGGCGCACGCGGGACTTTCCGGTCCGGTCAGCGACCCCGCTTGGCCTTTTCGCTCGCGGCCCCGAGAATATGGCGATAGGTGCCGTCGAAAACCGTGTTGGTCGCCGAGGTCCATTCCGTCTCCGCGGACAGCGTGGCGCGGCTCTGGAAAATGCGCCGCGACTGCAATTCGCGCTCGGCGGCCTCTTCGCTCGACATCGGGGCGAGGTCGAATTCGGCTTCCTCGGGCAGGACCAGGATTTGCGCGAACGGCTCGCCGGGGCGGAAAATGTGGGTCTTGCCCTCGGGCGGCGATTTGAACACCAGGAAGAAGATCATCGGCCACCACCGGCGAATGAGCGCCGGGACGGCGATCGGGGTCGTGTCGGTCGGGTCGGTGTAGAAACGCGGATGCGGCTCCGTTCGCACGGCGAAGCCTTCCTCGACCTTGAGATCGAGCGACAGCTGGTAGGTGTAATAGAGATCGCCGAAGGGGCGGAACGGCGGCCATTGGCCGCCATGCCCTTCCGGGGGCGGCCCGAAATCGCCGTCAAGCGCGAGCTTGCCCGCGCTTCGGCTCACCCGGAGCTCGTTGTCATGCGGGTAGATGAGCTCGATTCCGTAACGAGCGCCTTCCGAGAACGGGACGCAGTGCCACGCCTGCTCCATCGAGCCGTCTTTCCGCGGTTGGCGCTCGCCGCCCCAGCCGGGGACCTCGAGCCTTGTGCGCCGCAAATTGAGGCCTGGGTTGAACGAGCGATACTTGACCTGCATTGGCGAGCCATCCTCTTGCGCATGCGCTTAAAGCCAACACGCGGCCGCTGCGGTTCGTTCCCCAGCGACGCCGCTACTCGGCGAGCAGACGTTTGACCGTCTCGGTGAGCTTCGGCACGTCAACCGTGTAGGAAAAGGGCGAGTCCTTCATGTGTCGGCCCATGCCGGCCATCGCCTCATCGGACTGGCGCTGGAACAGGACGATGTGTTCGAGCCCCAGCATCGCGCAGAAATGGGCGGACCACGGGTCGTGCTGACCCTCGGCGATGATTTCGACGATCTTGGCGTCCGGCGCGCAGAAATAGGCGTTTGACAGCGCCGCCCCGAACTCGGCCACGATGATCCTGGCTTGGGCGAAAAGAAGCGCCTGTTGGTCGAAATTGAGCTTGTCCGGCTGGATCGCGACGAAACCGAGGCCTTTAAGCGCCTCGATCATCGCTGCCCGATTGGTGACGTTGCGGCTGTTCGAAGGCCCCCGGCAGATGAGGACGCGCGGCGGCGTGCTCAAGGGCGCTGCATACTTTCGCACATTGGCGAGGATGCGCGCGAAGGCCTCGCGGCTCTGGGGATGCGCGTTCTGGCTGGCGAGGCCGGTGAACCGGTTGCTGGCGATCGCGTGCTCGAGAAGGACCGGCCCAGGCCTGATCTCGCGGATGAGGCCATGGGGAACGTCGAGCCGGGCGATCAGGGCCCGCTGCCACGGCCTCAGGCTCCAGGTCAGCATGGGCGTCCGCATTCTCGCGCCGAGATCGATCAGCGGAACGATGTCGTGCAGATAGTGGCCGTAATTGTGCTTGTCCGAACCGGCGATCAGGAGATGCTCGCCGGCGAGCACGCGCGCACGGGCGAGGCGTTCGACGTGCAGCCGAAGCTCACGCCCGCCGTCCGGCGCCGCCCGGTCGACAATCGCCTTGATCGAGGTGAGATACCCTTCCCGGAACGGCGCGAGGAACGAGTGGCGCCAGATCCGGCCTTCGGGCGAAATGAGCATGCCGAACGCCGGAAACCAGTATTGATCGACCAGATGCTCGAGCGTCATCGCCGGCGCTTGCACGGTATGATCGATATAGTGGATGCGCTCGCCCGCGTCGGTTGAAAGGACGCTGAGCGGGTGCGTTCGGGTCCGGTATTGGGCAGGCGGGACCGCCTCGCATTGCGCGAGCGGGGGCGGCGGGCGTCCCTCGAACGGGACGATTCGGAGATCGGTCGTCTCGTCGAGGGCGACAGGAACGCCGGCGCCGGAGATCAGCGCGCCGCGCAACCGGCGGCGGAACTCCCGCCATGGCGTGCGGATGGCGTCCCGCCACGCCGCATGCAGCGATCGGCTGATGCGAACGAGCTTTTCGTTTTCGATGAGCTCGCGCGCCGCTTGAGGCCGCTGGCTGTCCGACAAGACTGGATCGAACTCCTGAAGGCGGGGACCTGTGGGCCGCCCGCTCGAATGTCGGGTCTATGCCCGAACGCGGAACCAGCGACAAGGGCGGCTTATCCGCCGTGATAGCTCGCGTGACTTTGCGCTTGTCCGAGTCTACCGGCGGAGCGCCGCGACGAGGAATCGGGGACACGGCTGCGCGAATGCGTGAGCTTGGCCTTGGATGCCGCGGAGAGAAGGGGCCAAGCAGGCTTTACACCCGCGCTCCGCTTGGCCCCGCCCGTCGCCTCCGCGCTCCTCTGGCGGAGCGGCTAGCCCATATGCGGCATCGAAACCCCCAGACGATCTGGCGCTCGCTTCGATTGACGTTCATGGGATCGGCGTTCTAGCAGCCGCCGAAAGGAGAAGGCGGGCGGCGGCTCCTGCGATCGCGGCCCAAAATCGTTGTTGAGCAGGAGGCCTGCTTACACCAATGTCCGTTGTCCCGCCGTGCTTTCAGCGGCCAAATCTCAGTCATTTCGGGCCACCGGCGTCGCCGTTTGCAGGCGCAGCTCCAGCTCGCGCGCGGCCGCGGTGACGCTCGCCAACTCTCTCCCTATCACGGCGGGAGGGAATGAGGCTCAACTGCTCTGCACGCCCTTGACGTACCAATCGATGACGGCAAGGTCCTTGTCGGCCATGCGCTCGCCCTTGGCCACGCGCTCCTTGCCGGACTGGTCCGAGATCGGGCCGGTGAAGACGTCGTAGGAGCCGTCCTTCCAGCCGGCGATCATCTTGTCGGCCGCAGCTTTGACGGGCTCGGGCGTCGCCTTGTTGTAGGGCGCCATCACGAGGGCGCCTTCCTTCATGCCCCACCAGGCGTTGTCGGACTTCCACGTCCCGTCGAGCATCGCCTTGGCGCGCGAGATGTAATAGGGCCCCCAGATGTTC
>DATGHB010000227.1:0-3436 GCA_035308265.1 Roseiarcus sp. | reverse complement strand
GCGTTGACGATCGTCGCCAGCCTGTGGGCGATGACCAGGGTCGAGCGGCCCTTCATCAGCGTCTCCAGCGCGCCCTGGACCAGGGTTTCGCTTTCGGCGTCGAGCGCCGAGGTCGCCTCGTCCAGGAGCAGGACCGGCGCGTCCTTGAGGATGGCGCGGGCGATGGCGATGCGCTGGCGCTCGCCGCCCGAGAGCGTGACGCCGCGCTCGCCCAAGGCCGTGTCATAGCCTTGCGGCAGAGCGGCGATGAAGCCGTCCGCGGCCGCCTTTTTGCCCGAGGCGACGATCGCCTCGCGGGTCGCGCCCGGCGCGCCATAGGCGATGTTGTCGGCGACGGAAGCGCCGAAGATGAACGCGTCCTGCGGCACGAGCGCGATCTCGGCGCGCAGGCCTGCCGGATCGAGCCGCGAAATGTCGACCCCGTCGAGCATGATGAGGCCGCTCAAGGGATCGTAGAACCTGAGCGCGAGCTGGAACAGAGTCGACTTGCCGGCGCCCGATGGGCCGACGATGGCGACAACCTCCCCCGGCGCGACGCGGAAGCTCACCTCCCTGATGACCGCGCCGTCCTCGCGCCCAGGATAGGCGAACGACACGTTGCGGAATGCGAGATCGCCGCGCACAGGCTTGGCGAGCTTGACCGGCTGAGCAGGGGCGACGATGCGCGGGTTGACGGCCATGATTTCGCCGATCCGCCCGGCGGCCCCGGCCGCCTGCGAGACCTCGTTCCAGACTTCCGACAATTGCCCGAGCGCGCCCGCGCCGAACACGGCGAACAGGACGAACTCCGACAGCCGGCCCCCGGTCATCCGGTGGGCGATCACCTCCTGCGCGCCGAGCCAGAGCACGATAACCACGCTGCCGAAAGCGAGAAAGAGGGCGGCGGCGGTGACGAACGCGCGCGCCTGCGCCATCGCGCGGGCCGCCTCATAGGCGCCGTAGGCGGCGTCGCGATAACGGCTGGCGGTGAAACGCTCTGCCAGGAACGACTGCATGACGCGCACGGCAGACAGGCTTTCCGTGGCGAAGGCCGTCGCATCCGCAAGCCTGTCCTGGGCGCGGCGGGAGCGCGCGCGCACCGCGCGCCCGGCCGCATAGAGCGGCAGCACGATCACCGGGATAGCGGCGAGCACGAAGGCCGAAAGCTTGGGACTCGTGACCACCATCATCGCGATTGCGCCGACGAACAGAAACAGATTGCGCAAAGCCTGCGACGCCGAGGCGCCGAACGTCGCCTTGAGCTGGGTCGTGTCGGCGGAAAGGCGAGAAGCGATGTCGCCGGTCTTCTCGGCGTCGAAGAAGCTCGGGTCGAGCCGGGTCAGGTGAGTGAAGAGGTCGGCGCGAAGGTCGGCGACCACCCGCTCGCCTAGCGTCATCACCAGGTAGTATCGGGCGCCCGACGCCAGCGCAAGCACCGCGACAATGCAGAGCAGGGCCAGGAAGTAAGCTCGGATGAGGCCGGCGTTGGCGTCCGAAAAGCCAAAGTCGATCATCCGCCGAACCGCGACCGGTACGACCAGCGTCGTGGCCGAGGCTACGGTCAGCGCGATCAGTGCGAGCGCGATCCGTCCACGATGTGCAAGCGCGTAAGGCGCGAGCGGTTTCAGGGCGCCAAGCGAGACGCGGGACCTCTTCATGCCGGCGTCGGCGGCGGATGACACGGGAATTGGCTCTCCAGGCAATTCGGGCTTTACGGACCTCTTTTTCGCCCAAATCAAGGCGGGAAGAAGCGCGGGCGCCATCCGGCCGGCCGGACCGCGCTCGCGCTTGCATCGGCTTGTCCCCGGCGCTATAGGGAGGGCCGAAAGAGCCGCCGGACCCGCCGGACGGCTCTTTGCTTGTTCCGCCCGAGACGCCACGATGAAGTCCGACATTCACCCGAACTACCACATGATCAAGGTCGTGATGACCAATGGCGTCGAGTTCACGACCCGCTCGACCTGGGGCCAGGACGGCGCGACGCTTCATTTGGACATCGACCCGAACACCCATCCGGCCTGGACGGGAGGATCGCAGCAGCTGGTGGATCGCGGCGGCCGATTGTCGCGCTTCAACACCCGCTTCGGCGGTCTCGGCCTCGGCGGGAAGAAGTAAAGCGCTCCAAATTGTAGCGGAACTCGACGAGCGCGGCAGCTCGGTCAGCAACCGCGCCTACATTCGCCCAAAGCACAGCGCGCTTTAGCGCGCTGCCAGCCTGCGAACGTTGGTCACCTCGCCCCCGCCACCCGCGGAGATGCGGTTGCGCGCTTCCGCGAGCGGCTCGCTTGCTGTCTTCATATGCCAGCCGTTGGCGTGCAGCAGCGAGAGCGAATTGCGCATGATTCCGACATGACCTTTCCAGAACACGAGATCGCCTCGCTTGAGCGGCGCATCGGGATCGTCGATCGCCGCGGGCTCGCCCAGGGTCGCCTCCTGCATGTCGCTGTCCCGTGGCGCGGCGAAGCCCGCGGCGGTCAGCGCAGTCTGGACGAGGCCCGAGCAGTCGATCCCCTCCGACGTCCGGCCGCCCCATAGATAGGGGGATTCGAGGAAAAGCTCGGCGACCGCGACGGGGTCGCGCTCGCGCGCGCCTGAATCCGCGAGATGCCGCGACCAGAAATGCAGACCGTCCTCCGAGACGGCAAAATCGCCGTCGCGGCCGACGATCTTGAGCTCAGCGCCGAGCGAGAGCGCCGTGCGCGGGACGAGCTTGATCGAGGGACCCGGATAGGCGTGGGTGCGCAAAGCTGCGACCCGGTGGGTCGCCTTCGACGGCTCGCCAAGCGCCGCAGCCGGCAGGTAGCCGACGTAAAGGTCGCGCTTAAGCTGCGCCCAGGCCCATCCGTCGCGCTCATCGTAAACGGCGACGCTCTCGCCGTAGAGCGCCTCGGTCTCCAGCGGCGCGTCCGCTTGCGGGGAGCGCCTCAGCGGCGCGCTTGCGGCGACGATCCGCATGTCGCGTCCTTTCGCGTAGCGCGGCGCCTCGATAAGGCCGCGCAGATGCTCGGCGGCGAGGTCGGTGCGGGCGGGGGTGATGCGGCGGTCGAATTGGGCGGCGGGCATGGCCGACGGTTAGCACGGAGCGCCGGCTGGGGGCGACAGGGGCGCTTCTTTGCCGATCTCGTCCGTGAGGAGTAGCCTCGCGGAAAAGGAAGACTGCGATGAGCGCTTTCGCCGATCGACAGGACAATTTCCGTGGCGCCCTCGATCCGTATGGCGCGGTCACCCACGAAGTGTTCAACCAGCCGGTGGAACTCGCCGGCTACAACCTCTACGCCTCGGACGCGGCGCTTGTGGAGGCGGTCAAGCGCGAGGGCGCGGAATGGGCGGCGGATGGGCTCGACAAGTTCGGCGCGCGCGCCGGCTCGGCCGAGTTCCTGGAGCTGGGCGCGCTCGCGAACAGGAATCCGCCCGAACTCGACACCCATGACCGCTATGGGCGGAGAGTCGACCTCGT
>DATGHB010000226.1:0-5519 GCA_035308265.1 Roseiarcus sp. | reverse complement strand
TCTCTCGGAATTCCTGGCGCGGGTGAACGCCCAGCTCACCGCCGACAGGGCCGGCGGCGGCCAGGATTAGATCGGCGCCCCCGGTCATCCGCAACAGGATCGCGAGCGCTTCGGGGCGATGGACGGCGAGCGCCCTTCGCTCCGCCAGGAGCCCAAACCCTGCGGGTTGGCCGCCTCCGGGCCCAACCGTTTCCGAGTCCGAATCGAGGCTTTTCAATTGCTTGCAGCGCCATTCGCGATCGGGCCGCCACAATACGGTGACACTCTATTCAATGCTGAAACTTCTTGTTCGCGCTAATTTTTACATTGAGTAAGGCGTCACCGAATACCGCGAATACCGTCACCGAATACCCAGTGGCGGCTACCGCAAAGACATGGATGGCCGGGACGACCCCCGGATCGGAGTCCGGGGGCATGACGACAGGGCTCGGCTGGCTGTTCAGCCCAATGGCTTCAAGCCTCGGCTTTTTCCGTCTTGTACGACCGAAAGCGGAGCGCGCTGTCGCCCGACTCGGACTCGGCCATCGCCGTCGCCACGATGCGCTCGTGATCGGGCGATTTGTGGCAGGCGGGGTCGGCGTTGCGCGCGTCGCCGGTCAGCGCCATCGCCTGGCAGCGGCAGCCGCCCCAGTCGATCTCGCGCCGCTCGCAAGAACGGCAGGGCTCGCGCATCCAGTCCGTGCCGCGGAAGGCCGTGAAGGCGGGGTTCAGGCGCCAGATGTCGGCGAGCGAATGATCGCGCACGTTCCAGAATTCGAGGCCCGGAATTGATTCTGCGGCGTGGCAGGGCAGCGCCTTGCCGGACGGGGAAACGTCGATCGCGACCCGCCCCCATCCGCCCGCGCAGGGCTTGGGATAGCGGGCGTAATAATCGGGGATCACCATGTCGATGACCAGTTCGCCCTTGAGGCGAACGCGGGCCGCCTCGACCAGCGCGATCGACTCCTCGACCTCCTTCCGAGGCGGCATCAGCGCGGCGCGGTTCTGGAGCGCCCAGCCGTAATATTGGGTATGCGCCACTTCGAGGCGGCGCGCCCCGAGCTCGACCGCAAGATCGATGAAGGCGGGAACCTGATGCAGATTGGCGCGATGAATGACCGCGTTGATGGTGAGCGGCAGGCCGGCCTTGATGACATGAGCGGCGAAGGCGCGCTTCTTCTCCCATGAGCCCTTGTAGTGGCCGAGGCGATCGTTGGTCTCCTTGTCGGCGCCCTGGAAGGAGAGCTGCGCATGGTCGAGGCCGGCGTCGGCAAGTTCGTTGGTGAGCTTCTCGCCGACCCCGATCCCTGAGGTGATGAGGTTGGTGTAGAGCCCGCCTTGCGAGGCGTGGCGGGTGAGATCGACGATGTCGCGCCGCGCGGTCGGCTCGCCGCCGGAGAGATGCACGTGAAGAGCGCCAAGCGCGGCCGCCTCGCTGAACACCCGCTTCCAGGTTTCGCCGTCGAGTTCGGCTCCGGGGCGCTCGAGCGCGAGCGGATTGGAGCAATAGGGACAGCCGAGCGGGCAGCGATGGGTGAGCTCGACCAGAAGCCCGACCGGCGGGGCGGGAGGAGGCGGGGTGTGCGCATTCATGTCTCGAGCACTCTCTTGGCCTTGAGGTCGGCGAGCATCGCGGCGACGTCCTTCTCGATTGCGTCCGGCGGCGCAGTATAGCGCTGAGCCAGTTCGGCGACGATCGTTTTGAGATCGCGCTCGCCGTCGCAGAGCTCGAGCACCGCCGCCGCGGTCGCGTCGATCTCGAAGATCCGCTCCGGCGCGAGCAGGGTCCATCGGCCGCGCGCTTCGTCCCGCCTGAGCCTCACGCCCCTGGGGAGACGCGGGCGCGATTGAGAATGGATCTCCGCCGTCTCGTCCATTTCGGTCATTCGGGCCGGAAGGCGCCAGGAGGGATCGCGCCGTCGACATAGGCGTGATGCAGCGCATCGAGCTGCGCCCACAAGACATCGGTCTTGAAGGTGAGCGCGGCAAGGGCGCCCTGCTGCTCCTCGACGGTGCGGGCGTTCGCCTTGACGTAGTCGAGCGCGAACTGCGCGTCCTTGGGCGCTTGGGCGAGCCGGCGGCGGAAATAGGCGATCACCGTCTCGTCGATGAAGTCGTAATTGGCCAGCATGCCGGCGATCCGGCGCTTGTGGATCGAGGGGGCGAAGAGTTCGGTGAGACTCGAGGCCACCGCTTCGACCAGCGGCTTCTCGCGCACGAAATGGACATAGGCCTCGACCGCGAACCTGGTCGCCGGCAACGCGCCTTCCTGCGAGATCACATAGTCGCGGTCGAGGCCCAGTCCGTCGGTGAGGACGAGCCAGCGCTCAATGCCGCCCTTGTCGTCGCCGAAGCCGTCATGGTCCATGACCCGATGCAGCCACTCGCGGCGCAAGGCGCGATCCTCGCACCGCGCGATCAGGGACGCGTCCTTGCGCGGGATGGCGGCCTGGTAGACGTAGCGGTTGAGGGCCCAGGCCTGCACCTGGCCCTTGTTCAGCTTGCCGTCGTGCAGAAGGCCGTGGAACGGATGGAGGTCGTGGTAGCGCTTGGGTCCGATCGCCCTCAGCGCCGCCTCGAGCGCCTCGGGGGTCATCGGCGCCGAGGAGGCATGTATGTTCATGGGGCGACCTCCATTCCGTCGAAGGCGATCTCGAAGCCCGCCGCTTTCACCTTCGCTTCCTCCGGCGATCCCTGGACCAGAATCGGGTTCGAGTTGTTGATGTGGAGCAAAATGCGCCGCACTTTGTGGTGGCGCGCGAGCGCCTCCAGCGTTCCTCCGGGGCCCGAGACGGGCATGTGGCCCATCCGCCTGCCCGTTTTGTCGCCCAGGCCATTCATGATCATTTCGTCGTCGGCGAACAGGGTGCCGTCGAAGAACACCACGTCCGCGCCCGCGATGCGGGCGTCGAGGTCGTCCGTAACATGGGCGCAGGCCGGGGCGTAAACAAGTCTTTTGCCTAGCCCCTCGACGGCGACGCAAACCGTCTCCTCGCCAATCTCGGCGATCGAGACCTCTCCCTCCTCGAGCCACAGCGGAACCTTGCCGGGAATGGCGAACAATTCGAGCCTGATCCCCGGCAGCGGCGCGAAGGGTTCGCCTAGAGGCACGGCGCGGCGCGGGACGACGGCGCGGTCGACGACATCGAACATGCGATTTTGCCCGATCGCCTCGAGCGTCGCCTCGGTGGCGAAGATGACGAAGGGCTGGCGCTCGCGGAGCGCCAGCAGGCCGGCCGACGAGTCCACTTCCGCGTTGGTCAGGACGACTGCCGAGATCGGCGAGCCGCGCCCCGCGCCCTTCGGGTGCAGCGCGGGCGTTGCGAGAATTTGCTGGCGCAGGTCGATCGAGGCGTTGAGCAGAACCCAGTTCGCTCCGTCGATGGTGATCGCGAGGCCGGCCTGGGTGCGCGGCTTGACCCGGCTGTCCCCGCTCCAGGCGAGGCGGCAGACCCGGCAGCCGCAATTCCATTGCGGCACCCCGCCGCCGGCGCCCGAGCCGAGCACCAGCGCCCTTAAGGCAAGGCTACCGGGGCTCATAGTTGAAGCTCGTCGCGATATGGACGGAACCGCCGGGAGGCGGAGGAAACCGGACCGAATGCACCAAGGTTCGCGCCGCCGCGTCGAGGTCGCTGTCGCCGGATGATCGCGTGATCGCGAAGGAGGTCACCGCGCCGGACGCGCCGATGGTGAAAGCGACGCCGACGACGCCCCTCGCTCCTCGGGCGCGCGCTGCGGGCGGATAGAAAAGACGGCTGCGGATCGCTCCGCTGATCTCGGAAGCATAGGCGGATTGCGAGGCGGCGCTGGCCGGAGCGGAGCGGCTCGGCGACACCTCCGGCCGTCCCGTCTCGAGCGAAGCCGTCGTCCGCCGCGGCTCGGGCGCGCGCGTGCGCTCATGGGTCTCGGGCCGTTGGCGGGCGGGCTCGGGCTTCGGCCGCGACTCGATACGCGGCGGAGGCGGTGGAGGCTTTGGCGGCGCGAGTTCGACCGGGGCGGGAGGCGGCGGGGCCGCCACCGGCGGCAGAGGCGGCTGCGCCTCGGGCGGCGGCTGCTCTGCGACCGGCGGCTGAGGCTCGGGCGGCAAGGCGGGCTCTTCGACGACCGGGGGAGGCGGGGGAGGCGGTTCGACAGGCGCCGGCGCGACGGCCTGCGGCGGCGGAGGCGGCGGCTCTGGCGCGGATTTTTCGGTTTGCGTCGGCTCCGCGGCCGGCGGCGCCGGGGCTTCCGCGGGCGCGGCTTCCGGTTCGATGTCGACGATCACTTCTCTCGGGAGCGCGAGCGGCTTCGGCGGCTCGAGATAGACGATCGAAAGCGCGGCGGCGTGCAGCGCGACCACCATGGCGATGACGGCCGGGCGCAGCCAGGATGGTCTCAGGGGCGCCGGCTCGAAGGCGCGCCCGTCGAGCGTCGCGGCGGTCATGGGCTCGGCGCGTTCGGCTTCGGCGAACTCGGCGAGGGCGGCGCTCCCTCGGTTGGCGTGATGGCGCGGCGCGGCCCCGACACGATCGCGATGCGGGTCACGCCGTTGGCCGCAAGCTCGTCCATGATCGACACGACGTCGCCGTAAGCGGCGTCGCGATCGCCGCGGAGCTGCACGACGCCGTTGGAGTCGCCAAGCCGAGCTTTCACCGTCGCAGCCAGTTCGGCGCGCGGCACGGGATCCTTTCCGACCGACACCGCGCCGTCCTTCGTCACCGCGACAATGACCGGCTCCTTGTTTTCGAGCGGTTGGGCGGTCCTGGCGCTCGGCAGATTCACCTTGATGCCGGTCGCCAGCATCGGCGCGGTCACCATGAAGATGATGAGCAGGACCAGCATCACGTCGACCAGCGGCGTAACGTTGATGTCGGCCAGCGGCTGATAGAGGCCTTCGCCGACCTTGCGCGGACCCATCGCCATCAGGGCGTCTCCGCGCGGCGGCGCGGCGGGTCTTCGCGCGCGACTTCCGCCGGCCGGGCGAGCAGCAAGAGCGCCCGCTCCTCGACGAACGAGGCCATGTCCTGCCCGAGCCGGCCGAAGGCCGCGCCGATGCGGTTATAGCCGATCGAGGCCGGAATCGCCGCCGCGAGGCCATAAGCGGTGGCGGCGAGCGATTCGGCGATGCCGGGGGCGACCGTCGCGAGACTTGTGTCCTGCGACTGGCCGATCGCGGCGAAGCTCGACATGATGCCCCAGACGGTGCCGAACAGGCCGACAAACGGCGCGACCGAGGAAATCACCGCGAGATTGGGCAAGCCGCCCTCGGACCGGGTCAGGAGTTCGCGCGCGGCGCGCGCCATCGCGTCGGAAATGCGCGACCTGAGTTCGCCGACCGTCTCGCCGGCGATGCGCCGGCGCGCTTCCTCGTCGCCCGCGGCGGCGACGGGGAGGAGCGATTTGGCGAGCGCGCCGCCCGTGCGCGCCTGACGGACCGAGCGGCGAAGGCGGACGACCGCAATCACCCCCTCGATGATCAGCACCCAGCACCAGAGCGAGGCCACGAACAGGACGGCCATGACGGCCTTGCCTACGAGGCTCGCATTGAGAAAAAGTCCGAG
>DATGHB010000225.1:0-8683 GCA_035308265.1 Roseiarcus sp. | reverse complement strand
GCCGCGCGGCCGGACGGGACCCGCGTCCCCGCGGCTTCACTGGAGGGCTTATGAAACTCGCACGCTATGGCAGGGCAGGCAGGGAGAAGCCGGCGCTGGTCGACGGACAGGGGAAATTACGGGATCTGAGCGACGTGGTGGCGGATATCGACGCCGACGTGCTCTCTCCGCGGGCGCTCGCGCGCCTTGCCAAGCTCAAGCCGGAATCGCTGCCGGCGGTGCGCGGGACGCCCAGGATCGGGCCCTGCATCAGACGGGTCGGCAATTTCGTCGCGGTCGGGCTCAACTACGCCGACCACGCGGCCGAGTCGGGCATGCCGGTCCCCAAGGAGCCGGTGCTGTTCAACAAGGCCCCGTCCTGCCTTGCCGGGCCGAACGACGACGTGGTGATCCCCAGGGCATCGAAGAAGACCGACTGGGAGGTCGAGCTCGCGGTGGTCATCGGCACGCGCGCGAGTTACGTCAGCGAAGCGCAAGCGCTCGCCCATGTCGCGGGCTATTGCGTGTGCAACGACGTGTCGGAGCGCGAATTCCAGCTCGAGCGGTCGGGGCAATGGACGAAGGGCAAGGGCGCGCCAACGTTCGGCCCGCTGGGGCCCTGGCTGGTCACGCCCGACGAGATCAAGGACGTCCAGAACCTTAACATGTGGCTCGACGTCAACGGCCAGCGGATGCAGACGGGCTCGACCAAGACGATGGTGTTCGGGGTGAGGACGCTCGTCTCCTACATCTCGCAGTTCATGATTCTCGAGCCCGGCGACGTCATCACCACCGGAACGCCGCCTGGCGTCGGATCGGGCATGAAGCCGCAGCGGTTTCTCAAAGCCGGCGATACGATCACGCTCGGAATCGAGGGGCTCGGGCAGCAAACTCAGCACGTGACGGCGTGGAAGGCGGGTTGAGCGCGACCGAATGATCCGCCTCAAGTCGTGGACGGGGGCGGCCTTCGCCGCCGTCCACGCGCTGGCGTTTATCGCGCTCTATGTCGACTATCTCAGGCGCGCGGGAACCTGGTTCGCCGACTTGCCGCTCACGCTTTTCGCCCTGCCCTTCACGCTTGTCATGCGGGCCATGAACGGCGGCTCGTTCGCTTTCGGAGGCGACATGACGGGACGGGTGATCGCGGCCGGCCTATTCGGCTCCGCGCTCGCCTATCTCGCGGGAGCGATTGTGGAGACGATCGTTCGCCTGCTCGCGGGGCTCGTGGCGCGGACGCGGGCGCCGGGGCCGTGAGGGCGCATCGCTTGGGCAGGCCATTGGCCAATGCGCTTCCCGGCCGGGCAGAGCCAATTCTCATTGGTCTTCCGCTGAGTTTGTCGACCGGTAGGTAATTCTACCTATTGAAATTTTACCGCCACTATTTAGCCTGATTAATACGGGGCCGCTTTTTGATTTCGCGTGTTGCCTTCAATTTTATCTGGCTTAATCCGCGTTTTTTCGCCGCTCCTGCCGTCAGAGGCCTGACCAAATTTAAGCGGAGCCCAAGCCTTCAAGTTTAAAAACAAGGAGTGCAAAATGGCGCTACGGCCCGCATTTTGGTTCTCCATGGCTGGAGCGTTGGTTCTCGCGCCGCAGCCTTCCTCCGCCGAGGGCTTCTTTGCCAGCGCGACGGGCTACGCCCTGACCACGTCCGATCAATGTCCCTCCAAGGGATCGCTCTTCAGCGCGACCTGCGACGCGGCGAAGACGTCCGACGATACCGGCGAGATGAAATCGGGAGAAATTCATGTCCGGGCCGACTTGGCGAGCGGCGACATTTCCGTCCACGCCCAAAGCGAGGCCCCCCTTCCGACGGCGCAATCCGGAGGGGAAGCTCAGATCGCCGATACACTCACCTTCAGCAACGTGACGTCAGGCTCCACCACGACCATCACCATGTCCGGGACCTTGAGCGCGACCAGCAACAGCGACAACGGCGCCGGGTTCGCCGCCGGGTGGTTGGACATCTTCGACAACGGACTTCTCGCGGGCGGCGTCGCCTGCTCGGCGCCAAACGCCTCCTTTGGCTGCGGTTCAAAGATTGGCCAGACCGAAGTCACGCTGGTCGGCAATGCATTTTTTATCAGCTCGACGGTCCGCATAGACCAACACCCAGAGATCCTGGTGGAGTTTGTTGTTTATGCTTCGTCCTTCTTGACCAGTTCCGCCGACGTCACGGACCCGATCACGATCAAGACGCCCCCGGGCGTCACCTTCACGTCCGCCTCGGGCGAGTTTCTGACTAGCGCGGGGGGCGCGGGCAGTGTCCCGGAGACTTCGACATGGGCGATGATGCTCGCGGGCTTTGCAAGCCTGGCGGCGCTAGGTTGGCGCGCGCGACGCAGAACCGCGGCGTCGCGTTGACCGAGCAGGAGCGCCGCGGACGGTCCTTTTCGTCTCGCAAGTTGCTGAAGGCGCCGGCGCCTTTCATCGCCCCAGCATCAGCATCAGGTTCTGCACCGCGGCGCCCGAGGCCCCCTTGCCGAGGTTGTCGAATTTGGCGACGAGAACCGCCTGGCGGCGCGTTTCGTTGGCGAACACGTGGATCTCGATGTCGTTCGTGCCATTGAGCGACTCCGGCTCGAGGCGCGCGGCGCTCTCGCTCTCGATGACGTGGAAATGCTTCTGGCCGCGGTAGTGCTTCTTGTACACGGCGGCTAGGTCGGCGCCCTTGGGCCTGCCGGGCAGTGCGTCGAGGTGCAGCGGCAGGCTGACCAGCATGCCCTGGCGGAAATTGCCGACCGAGGGCAGGAAGATCGGCCTCGCGGTGAGGCCGGAATAGAGCTCGATTTCGGGCATGTGCTTGTGCGCGAGCTTGAGCCCGTAGAGTTCGAAGGCGGGCGCCTTGCCGCTCTCGTAAGCCTCGATCATCGACTTGCCGCCGCCCGAGTAGCCGCTGACGGAAGCAATCGAGACGGCGGCGTCCCTGGGCAGGACGCGCGCGTCGACCAGCGGGCGCAGCAGCGCGATCGCGCCGGTCGCGTGACAGCCGGGATTGCTGACCTTGCTCGCGGACGCGATCGCTTCCCCCTGCCCCGCGACAAGCTCGGGAAAGCCATAGGTCCAGCCGGGCGCGACCCGGTGGGCGGACGAGGCGTCGATCACACGGGGCGCGGCGTCCGCCCCCATCGCGTCGATCAGGCGCGCCGCCTCTTTCGCCGCTTCGTCGGGCAGGCAAAGGATGACGACATCGGCTTGCGCGTAGACCTTGCGCTTGGCTTCCGCATCCTTGCGCGCCTCGGAGGGCAGGCTCGCGAATTTGAGGCCGGAGAGGCCCGCGAGCTTGTCCTTGATTTGCAGGCCGGTGGTGCCCGCTTCGCCGTCGATGAAGATTGCCGCTGACATGGAATTGCCTCTCCCCAGGTCCGAAAGCCGAAAGACGTTCGCGGGCGCCCGCGGACGCGCGTCTTCAGGTTCGTCGGGTCGGGAAAGGGGATGAGGCGGTCATGGCGACCGTCTTTGGTACGAAACCGCCGTCACGGTCAAGCTCCAGAAGAGGGCGCCGCGCGCTAATGGTCGAGAAATTTGCGGATCTCGGCGGCGATCTCCGCGCCGTGGGTTTCGAGCGCGAAATGGCCCGCATCGAAAAAGCGAACGATTGCGCCCGGAATGTCGCGTTTGAACGCCTCGGCGCCGGCCGGGAGAAAGAAGGGATCGTTCTTGCCCCACGCCGCGAGCAGCGGCGGATTGTGAGCGCGAAAATAGCTCTGGAAGGCCGGGTAGAGCGCGACGTTGGACTTGTAGTCGCCGAACAGATCGAGTTGCGCCTCGTCCGCGCCGGGACGGGCGAGGTAGAAATTGTCGAGCGAGTATCCGTCCGGCGAGACGAGCGCAGGATCAGGCGCGCCATGGGTATATTGCCAGACCGTCGTCTCCGGCTTGAGAAAGGCGCGGAGCGCGTTGCGATTGGCGGGCGAAGGGTCTTGCCAATAGGCGCGGATCGGAGTCCAGCCGTCGCTCAACCCTTCTTCATAGGCGTTGCCGTTTTGCGAAATGATCGCGGCGACGCGGTCGGGATGTTTGGCCGCGATGCGGAACCCGGTCGGGGCGCCATAGTCGAAGACATAGATCGCGAAACGCCTGAGCCCGATGGTCTCGGTGAAGCGATCGATCACCTCCGCGATGTGATCGAAGGTGTAGGCGAAGGTCTCCCGCGCCGGCATGTCCGAGCGGCCGAAGCCTGGCAGGTCGGGAGCGACGAGGCGGAAGCGGTCGGCGAGCATCGGGATGAGACCGCGGAACATATGGCTCGAGGTCGGAAAGCCGTGGAGCAGGAGAATCGCGGGCGCTTCGGCCGGCCCGGCTTCGCGGTAGAAGACCTTGAAGCCGTCAACGTCCACGGTTCGATATTGAATGGCGGTCATGGCGCTTCCTTTCCGAAATGACAGGTCGTCACGAGGCGGCGCTCTCACGAACCGCGTCGAGAATGATGTCGACCACGGCCCCGGGCGCGGTGACGATCGGCAGATGATCCGCCGCGTGCGAACGGACCCGCGCCTTCATGCGCCCGGCCATGAACGCTTGGGTCTCGCGCAGGATCATCCGGTCCTCCTCGGCAATCAGGAACCAGCTTGGCCGGTCTTTCCATAGCGGTCTCGCGACCTTTACGCTGATGCAGGCAGCCGCGATCGGCCGCTGCACGGCGGCCAGCACGACCAGCTCTTCGGCGCGCGCGTGCGGCGCGAAGGCGTTCGCGAAAGCCTCATCCGGAAGCCAGATCAGCCCATTGCTGTCCGGCGCGAGCCTGGGCGCCGAAGGATGCGGCTTGGCGCGGGTGAAGACATCGGCGACCGTCTCCCCTTCATCGGGCGCCAGCGCCGTGACATAAACGAGCGCCTTGACCTTTTCGGAGCGGGTTCCGGCGATCACCGCGCCAGCATAGGCATGGCCTGCAAGGACGATTGGACCATCGACGCGATCGAGCGTGCGGTCGAGCGCCGCGACATCGTCGGCGAGCGAAGTCAGAGGAAGAGGCGCCGCCCAGGCCTTGACGCCTTGCGCGCTCAGGCCCGCGATCACCTTGGCCCAACTCGACCCGTCCGCCCAGGCGCCGTGGGCGAGCACGACATTGGCGTTCATCCTTCACTCCTGTCCGGTCGGTCAGACGAGAACAGCTGCGCCGTCGCCTTTCACGCCCTTCAGCCGTGGCGAGCGATGAGCTGGCCGGCCACGTCGTCGAGGTCTCTGCCCACGATGTGCGGCTGCGGGCCGACGCCCAGCACGTCGTTCCACGGGCGTTTGATCAAGGCCGCCTGCCAGCCCGCGGCCACGGCGCCGAGCGTATCCCAGGTGTGAGAGGCGATGAGGCAGAAATCGGACGGCCCGGCGCCGAGCGCCTTCTCGACGGAAGCGTAGGTCTCGGGCGCCGGCTTGTGGCGACGCACGCTGTCGGCGCTGAAGCGCCTCTCGAAGAGATCGATGATCCCGCCATGGCTCAGCTGGCGCTCCTGCACTTCGATCAGGTTGTCGGTCAGCGTGAACAGCCGGAAACCGGCGTCGCGCAGCTTGCGAAGCGCGGCTGGAACTTCGGGATGCGGCGGCATGGTGGAAAATTTCTCGGTCAGCTCCCGCCGGTCGCGCTCGCTTAACTCGACGCCGCGGATGTCGGCCAGCATCTTCATCACCGCGCCGCCGATGTCGGTGAAGGGCGCGTAGACCTTGGCCGCTGTCAGAGCCGTCGAATACAGGATGAGATTGGCGAACCACAGCCGCATGGCCAGCTTGTCGCCGAAGATGCGCTGGAAGATCGGCTGCAGCGTCTCGAGATCGAGCAGGGTCTCGTTGACGTCAAAAACGATGTAGGGCGGCGCAGCCATGGGGCCTCCGACTCGAGGATAGGTAGTGACGTTAGCCGGCGCGCCGGCGACGCGCACCGGCGTGATCCGCTTGTCGACCTCGTGGCTCAAGCGCGCTTCGCCACTGATCAGCGAACTGGAGGGCGGTTTCGCCTTCAAGGAGGAGCCGCGGCGCGCTCATTGCGCCAGGAAAAAGCGCACCATCACTCGCGAGGCGTCGAGGCCGACAGCCTGCGTATAGCTGCCGCGCGGATCGCCGCCGAACCAGGCGTGCCCGCCGCCTTCGACCAGCCATTGCTCGGCGACCGGCCGGCCGTCTTCGTCCTTGAGCACAGCGCGGCGGACCCGGCCGCCCCCGATTTCCCAGTCGAGGTCGCTTCTCGTGAGCGGGGCCCCTCCGCGCTCGGCCTCGTCGAGGAGGCGTTCGCCGTTGACGGGATTGACCGTCGAGTCGGCGAGCCCGTGAACAATGATCTTTCGACAGCGTCGATCGGCTGCGGCGGGCGGCGCGGGATCGTGGGGCGCCGCTCCCTTCATCGCGGCGAAAGCGGAGGGCACGTCGGCGGCGGATTTATAGGGCAGGCCCGAGTGAATCCCGACCGCGTCGAACACGTCGGGGTAGGTCGTGGCGAGAACCTCCGCCATCGCGCCGCCGGCCGACAGGCCAGCGGCGAAAACGCGCTGCTTGGGGATGCCGAACTCCTTCGCCAACGCCTGCGTCAGGCCGGCGAGCCTGGCGGGTTCGCCCGAGCCGCGGTTCTGATGGCGCCGGTCGAACCAGTTCCAGCATCCGTTCGGATTGGCGCGCCGCGTTTGGTGCGGATAGGCGACGATGAGGCCGACCTCGTCGGCGAGCGCGTTCATTTGCGTGCCGAGCGCGAAATCTTCGGGGTTCTGCGTGCAGCCATGCAGCATCAGCACCAAGGCCAGCTCCCGCCGTTCGCGGTCGGCCGGAACATAGAGGAGGTAGGGAAGCGAGCCCGCGGCGCCGCGATACGTGCGCCTGAGGAATCGTTCGCCCAGGTCCGGAGCCGGCTCTGGCTCGGGCGGAGGGACCGGGGCGGCGGGAGGAAACGGCGATCGGGCGCGAAGCGCGCGCAAGGTTTCGCCCAGCGAACGCCGCGCCGGCGGCGGAAGAGCCTTTGCCGAGGCAGGGTCGGACTGCGCTTTCGGCTCGCCGCTCTCGTTCGCCGGAGCTTCACCTGACAGCGCCCGGCGAATGATCGCGGTCGCCCCGGCAAGATCGGACTTGCGCACCAGGCTCAAAGCGTCGCCCATGATGTCGAGGCCGCGTGGTTTCATGATTTCTTCCTTGTCGGAATGCGTCAGCGCAGGCGATCGGCAAGCGCGGTCTTGACCTCGGGGGGCGCATGCAGCGCGCCGAGCACGGTGATTGATTCGATTGTCGCCTTCGCGAGATCGGGCGTGACGTCGTCAGCGATGACCGCGAGGCCCAATACGCGAATCTTGAGCCGCTCGCCGGCCGCCCGAACGGCTTCGAGGTCCTCCCGGGCGAAGGTCCTCAGGCCCAGTTCGAGCGTGAGCCGCGAAGCCGCCTGCTTCGCCGCATCGGCATGGGTTGCGAGCTGGTTGCGGATGGCGGTGCGGATGAAATCCGAGCGATTGGAGTAAAAGCCGTCGCGCACCAGAAGATCGATCGATCCCAGATCGACGAAACCGAGGTTGATTGTCAGCTTCTCGCTGTCGTGCGGCTTGGCCGGTTGGGAACGCGGGGGCAATTTTGCCATCCATATGGATGTTAGGAGGATGTCATATGGATGGATAGAGGCGTTTGTCAAGGCTCACGGGATTGAGCGGCGGCGGCCGACGGGCTTTTCCGTTTCCTTGCCGGCGAGCGGAACGGCCGGCTTGGCTCGCCCCAACCTGATCGAGGTGACGCCGAGGTCGCGCAGGTTCTGGGCCCTCAGCCGTGTCATGGCCCCTTGACGCGGCCATCCACGCGGCGCGCCGGCAAAGCCGTCCGCCCGAGAGAAGAAAACAAAATAAGTTCAAATGATTATGCTTGCGGGCGGCGCGACATCTTCCTTTTCCTGCTGCGATCCGTGGATGGCGGGATCAAGCCCGGCCATGACGACAGAGCCGTCCGGGGAACACCCGTAATAGGAGTTGGCCAGCACGTATCGCTAAAAGAGCTGCCGCTGATTTTTGAATCCCGTGCTGTCGGTAGAAACGGCTTGACAAAATCAGAAATCAGTTCATACTTCTCTTTGATAATCCGGATGGCTCATGGCGGCGCAACGGCGCACGGCGAGAGACGGAGTGTTGGCGATCGAAGAGAGACCAAGGGGCGGAGCCCGTTCTGTACACAACTCTGGGAGGAAGTTCAGAGACGTGGCGAATTTTCTTATTTGAATCGCTCGTAACCCATTTAAAAGTCCCGATTCGAAAAAATAAACGCTAGTAAGAGCCAGTAAACTTCCTGGCGCTTACGAGTGTTTTGCTGGCGTTTAGGGACGTTTACGGGCGTTTAGCCCGCACGGAGTTCACCTTGAGGTTGCATCCAGGCCGGCTTGGCAGCCGCCGCTCACCCGTCGAGCGGCTCGACCGCGGCGATCTCGATGCCGAAGCCGGAGAGGCCGACATAGGTGCGCGGGTTGTCGGTCCTGAGCCGGATCGAGGTCACGCCAAGGTCGCGCAGGATCTGGGCGCCGAGCCCGATCTCGCGCCATTGCGTCTCGCGCGTTTCGTCCGAGCCGCTCGGGCGCCCGCCCAGGTTCGCCGGCACCCCCGCCGTCCCCTCGCGCAGGTAGACGAGCGCGCCGCGCCCCTCCGCCTTGAAGCGGGCGAGCACCTTGGGGATGGCCCCGCCGCCGAAAATGTCGCTGAGAATGTCGGCCCGGTGCAGACGCGCCGGCACGTTCCGCCCTTCGCCGATGTCCCCATGCACG
>DATGHB010000224.1:0-23779 GCA_035308265.1 Roseiarcus sp. | reverse complement strand
GCGCTCGCGCGACTAGGCTTGAAGGAAGCGGCCGGCTTCGCGTCGATCCGGCTCGCCATTGTCGCCTCCTCGACCGTCGATCATCTGGCGCCCGCGATCCGGGTCGCCGGCTTGCGGCGAAGATTGCTGATCGAGGTTCATCACGGGTCTTATGGGCAATACCGGCAGGATCTCCTCGACGCCGGGTCGGCGCTGCATCGGTTCAAGCCGCAGGCCGTGCTGGTCTCGCTGTCCGCGCGGGAGGCGATCGCGGGCGTGGGCCTCGGCGCCACGACGGCCGAAGCGGACGGCGCGGTCGGCCGGTTCATCGCCGAACTTCGCTCGCTCTGGCGCAGGGCGCGCGACGCCGGCGCCGCGGTTCTTCAGCAGACCTTCCTCGACGTGACCGAGCCGGTGTTCGGCGGCTACGACCGGATGGTTCCCGGCGCGCCGGGCGCGGTCGTCGCCCGGCTCAACGCCCGGCTCGCCGAGGCCGCCGCGGAGGACGGCGCCTGCCTCATTGACGTCGCCCGCGCGAGCGCGCGCGACGGGATCGACGCCTGGTTCGACATCGGGCGCTGGCTCCAGGGCAAGCTCGAAATCGCGCCGCAGGCGGCGCCCCTGTATGGCGAGCTTGCCGCCCGCATCCTCGCCGCCGTGAGAGGCCTGTCGAAGAAGTGCCTGGTCCTCGATCTCGACAACACGCTGTGGGGCGGGGTGATTGGCGACGACGGGCTCGACGGCATTGTGCTCGGCGAAGGCAGCGCGGCCGGCGAAGCCCACCTCGCGCTTCAGCATTATGCGAAGCAGCTCAAGGAGCGCGGCGTGATCCTCGCCGTCTGCTCCAAGAACGACCCGAAGATCGCGGAAGCCGCTTTTCGCGATCATCCGGAGATGGTCCTGCGCCGTTCGGACATCGCCGCCTTCCAGGCGAACTGGGACGACAAGGCGCACAATCTCAAGGCGATCGCGGCCAGGCTGAACATCGGCGTGGACAGCCTCGTGTTCGTCGACGACAATCCGATCGAGCGGGCGCGCGTGCGCCAGGCGCTCCCGATGGTCGCCGTGCCGGAGATGCCCGAGGACCCGGCGCATTATGTCCGCTGCCTGGCGGAGGCGGGCTATTTCGAGGCGGTCGCCTTCACCGCCGACGATCGCGGCCGGGCCGGACAATATGCCGCCAACGCCGAACGCGAGGCTCTGCTCGGGGCGGCCGAAAGCATGGACGAGTTTCTCCGCGGGCTCAAAATGACGGCGATCCACGGGCCGTTCACCGCCGTCGATCACGCTCGAATCGTCCAGCTCGTCAACAAGACCAACCAGTTCAACACCACCACCCGCCGCTATGCGGGCGAGGAGATCGCCCGGATCATGGACGATCCGGACTCGCTCACCCTGCAATTCCGCCTCCTCGACCGGGTGGGCGACAACGGTCTCGTCAGCACGATGATCCTGCGCCCGGGCGCAGGAGACGCGGAGACGCTCGAGATCGAGAATTGGGTGATGAGCTGCCGCGTGTTCGGCCGGGAGCTTGAATTCGAAGCGATGAACATCGCGGTCGAAACGGCGCGGGAGCGGGGGTTAAGCGCGTTCACCGCCGATTACATCCCCACGGCCAAGAATGACGTGATCCGCGAACTCTATCCCAGCCTCGGCTTTACCGAGATCGATGGACCCGCGCCAGCCAACGGGGCCAGGCGCTTTCGCCTCGATCTCGCCGATTACGTCCCCCGGAAGACTCACATTGTTCAAGAAGAGCAGCACGATGACCGATCAAGAGACACTGGCCAAATTCACCCGCATTCTTCGCGACCTGCTCCTCGACGATTCGATCGAGTTGACGATGGAAACCCGGCGTGAGGATGTCCCGAACTGGGATTCCTTCAATTACATCAATTTTATCGTCGCGGTCGAAATGGAGTTCGGGGTGAAGTTCAAGGTCGCCGACATCGAGTCGTTCCCCAATGTCGGCGCGATCGTCAGGGAAACGACGAAGATGCTGGCCTGAGACTGGCCGGATGGGGCGCGCGCGACCACACGGGGAGCTCATGCGAAGCCGATCCGCCCGCCCTTCGCTTCTTTGCTCAACGCTCCGGCCTTGCCGGCAGGATTAGACGCTAATGCTGTTCAACTCCCATGAATTCCTGTTCGTGTTTCTGCCGGCGACCCTCATCGGGTTCTATCTCCTCGGCCGCGTCTCCCGTCCATGGGCGATTTTGTGGCTCATCCTGACGTCGCTCATCTTCTATGGCTGGTGGCGGCCGCTCAACATCCTGATCATCGGGCCGTCGATCATCATCAATTATCTGCTGGCCTCGTTCCTGCTCAGGCTGAGCCAGAAAGGCGACTCTCCTGGCCTGTCGCGCGCTGTGCTGCTGGTCGGCCTCCTTTTCAACGTCGCCTATCTCGGCTTCTTCAAATACGCCGACTTCGTCAGCGGCGCGGTCAACGACGCCTTCGGCGCCCACTTCGTTCTCCTGCACATCATCCTGCCGCTCGGCATTTCCTTCATCACTTTCCAGAAGATCGCCTTCCTGATCGACGTTCAGGCGGGCCGCGTGAAGGCCTTCACCTTTCGCGAATATTGCACCTTCGTTCTCTTCTTCCCCCAGCTCATCGCGGGGCCGATCGTCCACTACCGGGAAATGATGCCGCAGTTCGCGGCCGCGACCTGCCGGTTCGACAAGGAGAATTTCGCGGTGGGGCTCACGCTTCTGTTCGCGGGCCTCTTCAAGAAGGTGGTGCTCGCCGACGGGATCGCGCCCTTCATCACGCCCCTCTATCAGCATTCGGCCGCCGGCGGCCACACGCCCCTCCTCATCGCGTGGATGGCGGCGGTCGGCTTCACGCTGCAGATCTACTTTGACTTCTCCGGCTACACCGACATGGCGCTCGGGCTCGGCCGGTTCTTTGGCATCAAGCTGCCGCCGAACTTCAACTCGCCGCTGAAAGCCTCGAACATCATCGATTTCTGGCTCAATTGGCACATGACGCTGACCCGGTTCCTCACCGCCTACATCTACAATCCCATGGTGCTGTCGATGACCAGACGGCGCGCGGCGAAGGGGCGTCCCGGATACGGGCGCAATCCGTCGGTCGGCGCCTTCGTGTCGCTGCTGCTGGTTCCCCTGATCACGACCATGTTCATATCCGGGCTTTGGCACGGGGCCGGATATGGGTTCATCATCTGGGGCGTGATCAACGGCGTCTATCTCGTCATCAATCACGGCTGGCGCGGGTACGCCGCGCACCGGTTCCGGGACCGCGCGGCCTACGCGCGGGTGATGAAGCCGGTCGGCTTCGTGCTGACCTTCGTCGGCTTCACCCTGTCGATGATCTTTTTCCGCGCGACGACGGTGAGGTCGGCGTTCGACCTTCTCAAAGGCGCGCTTGGGCTGAACGGCTTCGCGCTGCCGCATGGCGCGGCGGCGATCGCCGCAACCTACGGCACGGACATCAAGCACGCCCTGATGTGGACCGCGATCCTGCTCGTCATCGCGCTCCTTGCTCCGAACACGCTCCAAATCCTGGCGCCATACGAACCGGCTTTGGGCGTGAAGCCGGCGACGACCGCGCCGATCATCGGAAGGCTTCGCATTCCGGCATGGGGCCCCTCGCTTCCGTGGGCGGTGGCGGTCTCAGCCGTCGCGATGGTCGCGGTCTTCATGCTCGGGGGGCCGAGCGAATTTCTATACTGGCAGTTCTAAGCGATCGGCCGCTAGATCGAGCGGCGCCGCTTTAAGCAGGGTAACACAGCAGCAATATGTATTATGCACTGTTTTCAAAACGTGGAACTAAACGAGGTCTCAACCCACTGAAAACGTTGGGGGGCGCCGGTAAAATTACTGTTGGGTGAGCGGGCGCCCATCGCGCTGCTCTTCTTAGAACAAGGAGGCCTACCATTGATCGCCCCCAAAGGGCAGAAGGCTCCCGTATGCGGGAGCGCCAGTTTTGGCGGGCGAGAACGCGACCGGCGCCGGCGCCCCCTGCCATCCCGACGCTGAATAACGTAACGTCATCCGGTGTTCAGCGACGATGCTGGCGAGGTGCTTAAAATTGCGCGGGCAAGATTCTCATTGCATCAGCTCGAAATTACGATAAAGGTCGGATAAATCACCGCAAGGGGCAAGGGCGAGATGGGATCTCCAGCGCCGCCGCAATCGATCGACTCTGGGCTCGCCGGGCTTTCGCTGATCGCCGGGTACTACCGCATCGCGGCCGATCCCGCTCAATTGAGCCATCAGCTTGCCCTGACCGGCCGCGGGACCGAGGCCGAGGACATCGTTCGCGGCGCCAACATTCTTCAGCTGAAATCGCGCATCGTTCGGAACGTGACCGCCAAGCGTCTCGGCGCCATTCCCTTTCCGGCGATCCTGCGGCTCAAGGAGGGCGGTTTCGCGGTCCTGGGCGCGGGCTCGGCCAAGGGGTCAGCGAGGCTGGTCGATCCGATCGCCCGGACGGCGCAAGACCTGTCGACCGAGGACATCGCGGGGCTGTCCTCGGGCGAACTGGTGCTGATCACGCGACGGCTAGGCGGCGCGGGCGTCGATCCCAAGACCTTCGGCTTCCGCTGGTTCTGGCCTTCGATTGTCCGCTACCGGCGCTCGCTCGCCCATGTGCTGATCGCTTCGCTGTTTGTGCAATTGTTCGCTCTGGCGACGCCGATCTTCTTCCAGCTCGTCGTCGACAAGGTGCTGGTTCACAAGGGCATGTCGACGCTGATCGTGCTGATTGTCGGCATGGTGACGCTGGGCTTGTTCGAGACGGTCCTGCAGTTCCTGCGCACCTATACGCTGAGCCACACCACAAACCGGATGGACGTCGAACTCGGCCGGCGCCTGTTCAATCATCTCTTCCGTCTGCCGCTCGCCTATTTCGAGACCCGGCCGGCCGGGCAGACGGTGGCGCGCATGCGCGAGCTCGAGACGATCCGCGGCTTTCTGACCGGGCAGGGCCTGACTTCGCTGCTCGATCTCGTGTTCACCCTTGTCTTCTTCGTGGTGATGTTCATCTATTCGGTGAAGCTCAGTCTGGTCGTGCTGGCCACGATTCCGGTCTATCTGGTCATCGCCGCTCTCATTCGGCCGGTGTTGCGCGAGCAGATCAACGAGAAGTTCAACACCGGCGCCCGGTCGCAGCAATTCCTGGTCGAATCGATTGTCGGCGCGCAGACCCTGAAAGCGGCCAGCGTCGAGCCGATGATGCAGGCGCAATGGGAGGAAAGGCTCGCGGCTTACGTGCGCACCTCCTTCAACGCCGGGGTTACGGGAGCGGTCGGGCAAAACCTCATCCAGTACGTGAGCAAGGTCACGACCGCGCTGATCCTGTTTGTCGGCGCCCAGTCGGTGATCGAAGGGACGATGACCGTCGGCGAGCTCATCGCCTTCAACATGATCGCGAGCCAGGTGGTGGCGCCGATCCTGAGGCTCTCGCAATTGTGGCAGGATTTCCAGCAGGTGCAGGTGTCGGTGGCGCGGCTGGGCGACATCCTCAACGCGCCGCCGGAGCCGGCGCCGCAGAACCTTCTGACCCTGCCGCCGCCGCGCGGCGCGATCGCGTTTCGCAACGTGACGATGCGTTACCGCCCTGACGCGGCCGACGCCCTGCGCAACGTCACGCTCGCGATCGAGCCCGGCGAGGTGATCGGAATCGTCGGTCCCTCGGGATCGGGCAAATCCACCCTGACCAAGCTCGTCCAGCGCCTCTATTCCCCGCAATCCGGTCAGGTGATGCTCGACGGGGTCGACGTCGCCCAGCTCGATCCCGGCTGGCTGCGCCGGCAGATCGGGGTGGTGCTGCAGGAAAACCTGCTCTTCAACCGGACGATCCACGAGAATATCGCGCTCGGCGATCCGGCCATGCCGCGGGTGATCGTGATGCACGCCGCGCGCCTCGCCGGCGCTGACGAGTTCATCGCCCAGTTGCCGCACGGCTACGACACGATGATCGAGGAACGCGGCGCCAATCTCTCGGGCGGCCAGCGTCAGCGCATCGCCATCGCCCGGGCGTTGGTGACCAATCCCCGCGTTCTGATCTTCGATGAGGCGACGTCGGCGCTCGATTACGAGAGCGAACGGATCATTCAGGAGAACATGCGCTCGA
Source organism: Roseiarcus sp. (assembly GCA_035308265.1). GTDB lineage: Bacteria > Pseudomonadota > Alphaproteobacteria > Rhizobiales > Beijerinckiaceae > Roseiarcus. The sequence continues at coordinate 17,698 of DATGHB010000224.1, read as the reverse complement.
TCGTGCGCGGGCGCACCGTCATTATCATTGCCCATCGTCTGGCGGCGGTCCGCCCCTGCACCCGGATCGTGGGCATGCTGAGGGGCGAGGTCGTCGAGGTCGGCGCGCACGAAGAGTTGCTCGCGCGCCGGGACGGAGTCTACGCCCGCCTCTGGACGCTGCAAACGGACCAGGCGAGGGCGCCGGCATGAACGAACGCGCCGCGCCGCCAGAGGCGCCCCCGCCCCGGCATCAGCCTCGGCCTTCGCGGCCAACTCCGCCAATGGTCACGGGTCGCGACCGCGAATTCCTGCCTGCCGCGCTCGAGATCCTCGAAACGCCGCCCCCTCCGCTGCCGATCGCGCTGATCGCGACGATCTGCGCCTTCGCGCTCGCCGCGCTGATCTGGTCGTATTTCGGCCGGCTCGATGTCCATGCGACGGCGCCGGGCAAGATCGAGCCGGCCGGCTATTCCAAGGTGATCGAGCCGCTCGACCCGGGCAGGATCGCCGCGATCCATGTCGCGACAGGCCAGACCGTCAAGGCGGGCGACCTCTTGCTCGAGCTCGATCCGGCGGAAGCTGACGCCGACGCGCGGAGCGCCCGGGACGGGCTCGACGCGAGCCTGGCCGAGATGGCGCGCCGCCGCTATGCGATCGAGGCGGTGCGGGCCGCCGAGGCCGACGCGCAAGGCGGTCAGGATCGGCTCGACGCGCGAACCAGGGACGAAGCGCCGGGCGCGGATTCCGCCGCGGTCGAAAACCTCGCCGGCCAGGCGGACTTGAAGGTCGCCTGGGATCCCGCGGTGCGCGAGAGGTTCCGGTTGCGCCAGGAAGCGGTGCTGCGCGCCGATCTCGCCCAGCTCTCCGACGCCCTCAAGGCGCTCGACCGGCAGATGGCGGAGAAGCTCGCGACGCAGAAGCGCCTCAACATGAGCATCGCCTTCCAGAATACGCTGATGGAGACCTTGAACCAGCGCGTCTCGACAAGGCAGCAGGCGATCAACCTCAATGTCGGCACCAAGATCGACCTTTATAACGCCAAGGAAGAACTCGAGAAGTCTGAAGCGTCGCTCGCGTCCGACCAGGGACAGTTGATCGAAACCGACGCTGCGGTCCGCTCGGTGCGCAGCGAGATGGCCAAAACGATCTCCCAGTTCATCGCCGACAACGAGAACAAGCTCGCCGACGCGGCGCGCAAGGCCGATGAGGCGCGCGAGGCGCTCGCCAAGGCGCAGGCGCGGCTTTCTCGCACCAAGCTCTATGCGCCGACCGACGGGGTGGTTCAGCAGATGGCGGTCACCACGGTCGGGCAGGTCGTCACCACGGGCCAGCAGCTGATCGTGCTGACCCCGATCGGTGGCAAGCTTCAGGTCGAGGCGCTGGTGGCCAACCTCGATATCGGCTTCGTCAAGCCGGGCCAGGACGCGGTGATCAAGGTCGACGCCTTCCCGTTCACCCGCTTCGGCGCGCTGCACGGCAAGGTCGTCAACATCGCCTCCGCAGCGATCGCCGAGCAGGACGCCAAACGCGCGCTCGCCAACGCCACGGCGACCGCCAACCCCGCCCCCGAAGCGCCCACGGCTCCCGGTCAGCCGGAAAGCTTCGTTTTTCCGGTGGTCGTGTCGCTCGACCAGACCGCAATGAAAATCGACAACGCGATGATGCCGTTGAGTCCAGGCATGACCGTCACCGTCGAAATCCGGACCGATTCCCGGCGGGTCATCGACTACCTGCTTTCGCCATTGGCCAAAATCGGATCCGAGGCGCTGAGAGAGAGGTAGGGCGATCCCCGCTTCTCCGCCCGGGAGCGCTCACCGGGCGAGTTGGCCCGGGAAGGACGGAGTTTGGCCTTCCGAGACAAGAGCGCGCGGGTGGGCGCGCCTAAATAGGGTCCTGCAACGCGCGGATGCTTCCGCGTATCAATGGCGTGAAACAGGAGCTTTGGTCGTGTGGAGCCTCCGCCGGACCCGCCGGCCCCATCGCCGCTGGTCCAAGGCGGCCGGCGCTTCGGATTCCGGCATTGGAAACCACGCCGTCCGGTTTGCGGCCTTGTTTCCTGGTGGTCAGAAATGACACGTTCAGTATGTCTGATTTTTTTGGGCCCTTGCTGGCGCGGTTCAACGCCGGGCTTCGGGCGCCCTGATTTGTCCGAGGCCCTCAACCAACGTTGTACAAAACCACTTGACGTTTTTGATACAACATGGTTGGTTGCGGGTCGCGGCGCCGCCGACGGCTGCTCCGCTGTTTGGCAAGTTTGTTCGAAATATTTCAGCTTGAGCGAAGCTTCGCTTCGCCCAACGTGGGATTATTTCGCAATTGGTGAAGCATAGCTTCACCCGAAGTGCACATTTCAACATGGGTGAAGCGTCGCTTCACCCAAATGGCGGTAGCGTTCCAGAAGTCCAAGCTCGGCCTGGTAAGAGAAGAAAGCGCCCGAAGGGAGCTTTGAGGCTGGAATTAGGGGGTCAGGCTTTGTCTAGCGGTCTGGAATTGGCGCCGGGTGAACGCTGGTTCGTCGCCCGAGCGCTCACTCATCAGGAGAATCGGGCGCAACTCAATCTTCATCGGTTGGGCTTCCGAAGTTTCGTCCCGAGATTGCGGCGCACCGTTCGACACGCGCGTCAGTCGCGGGACACCCTGCATCCGCTTTTTCCGGGTTATATCTTCGTCATCATCGATCTCTCCAAACAGCGCTGGCGCACCATCAACGGAACCTTCGGCATCGCCTCCCTGATCATGGGGGCGGAGCGGCCGAAGCCGGCGCCGCCGGGCGTGATTGAAGGGCTGGTCGACTCATGCGGGCCCGGTGAGGCCGTTCTGCTCGATGACGCTCTCGAGATCGGCCAGAAGGTGCGCATCGTGTCGGGGCCATTCGCGGAGACGCTTTGCCGGCTCGCGCATCTGGACGACCGCGGGCGGGTTCGCGTGCTGCTTGAAATCATGGGGATGGAAGTTGCGGCCCAACTCGACCGCTCCTCGATTGCCCCGGCGGCTTGAGCGCGCGGGTTCGCGCGGCCCCGATTTCCCCAATCCGTCTCCGGTCGGCTGGAATGAGTCGCTGAAATGAGGGCCAATTTGACAGGCGTCATGCAGAACAAGGATTCCACGGTTCAGATGGAGGACTTCGAAGGTATCGGCCGCGCGCAGGCGCCGTCGATGGACCTGCTCGCCGTGCTCCGGGGCGTGCTGAGTCGCTGGAAGCTCGTGGCCGCGATAACGCTGGCGGCGCTGATTGCAACCTACAGCGTTGTCAAGCTGGTGGTGCCGTCGCGCTACAAATCGACGGTCGAGATCCTCGTCTTCGATCCCCAACGGCAAATCGACGCCACGGTTCAGAAGCCCATTTCCCCGTTCGTCGACGCCCTGGGCAGCGATGCGATCAACACCGAAATCAACATCCTCAGGTCGAAATCGGTCGCGTTACGCGTCGCAAGTGAGCTTGACCTCGACACGGACCCGGAGTTCCAACCCCACGAGCTTCGGATCGGGCATTTCGTGAGCCAGTTCGGAAACATTGCGGAACGGCTCGGCATCCCGGATCTGGCGGACCGCCTTGGACTTGCGAATCTGGCGCAGCGGTTCGGGATCGCCGATCTGGCGGAGCGGTTTGGTTTCGCGACCCTGGGACGAGCCGATGTCACTCCGGAGCAACCTGGGAGCGCCGCGGAGCAAAAGGCCGAAAAGTTGGACCAGGCCGCAGATGAGTTGATCAAGAGACTGGATATTTGGCAAGATTCCTACATCATATTCGTTTCTGCAACAGCCCGGGAGCCGTTCAAGGCGCAGCGCCTCGCGTCCACGATCGCCAACGATTACCTGGCCACTCAGCGGGAGGCGCGGCAAGAAGCGCTTGGTCACGTGGCCGTCTGGCTCAAGGGGCGTATCGACAATCTGCAGTCTCGCGCCTCGGAGACCGACGCTTCAATAGAGAAATTGAAGGTTGAAAGTGGTTTTCGCGACGTCGAAGTCGATAAAGTCAAAGAGCAGCAGATTCGCGACCTCAACACCCAGCTCATGACGGCGCGCGCGGAGGTCAGCGACAAGAGCGCTCATCTCGAGCAGGCCCGTCACGTGATGGCCGCCAACGGGGATATCGACAGCATTCCCGAATTGACCGGATCGCCGGCGCTCACGGATCTGCGCAAAAAGAAAATGGAATTGAACTGGAGCCTCGCCGACCTGCAAAAAAAGTTCGGCGAGCATAACCCGCAGGTCGTCTCCGCCCGTGCGGCGATGGCCTCCGTGGACAACCAGATCAACGCCGAGGCGGCGAACATCGTCGACGGGATGAAGAACGCCTACGATATCGCGGTGCGGCGAGAAAAATCGCTGGAGACAAACCTCCAAAGCCTCACCGCGAACCTCAATTCCGACACCTATATCAAGTTGCAGCAGCTTCGGCATCAGGCTGAGGCGGACCGAAAGGATTACGAGAGCTATCTCGCCCAGTACAACAATATCGTCGAACAGCGCGAAATGCAGTCTGTCAGCGCGCGGATCATTTCGCCAGCGACGCTTCCGAGGAAGCCAAATTCAAACCGGCTAAAGTTTTACGCGCTTGGCGGGATGGCCGGTCTCGGCGGCGGCCTGATGCTGGCTTTTCTGCTCGAATATTTCAAGCCGGGGCTCAGGACCAGCGCGGAGGTCGAGCAGTCTTTCGGGTTTCCGGTTGTTGGCTTTATTCCTCTTGTGCAGCACCGAAAAACTCGCGGCCTCCGCTATCAACAGACATTGGGCAGAATGGTCAATGAGCCTTTCTCGCATCTGAGCGAGGCCGTTCACGGGATGCGGATCGGCCTCGAACTGTCGAACGCCCATCCGAAAGTCATTTTGATTTCATCGGCGCTGCCCGGCGAAGGCAAATCGACAACCGCCATGCTGCTGGCCGCCTCCAGCGCGAGCTCCGGCAAGAGGACGGTGTTGCTCGATTGCGATTTGCGCCTGCGGTCGACCTCGGAGGCGCTCCAGAGCAAGCACCGGCCGGGCTTGTCCGAGGTCCTCCGCGGCAAGGCGACGGTTGAGGACGTCCTCCTCGAGGACCCGGCGACGAAGATCAACGTGATCCCGGCCGGATCCAAGACGCTGAACACCGCCGACTTCCTGATGTCCCAGCAGATGGCGGATCTGATCGCGACGCTGCGGAGCCGTTTCGACTATATCGTTATGGACGGCCCTCCTTTGCTGCCAGTCGTGGACGCGCTTGCCCTCGCAACCGTCGCCGACAAGATCCTGGTGATCGTGGAGTGGAGCCGCACGCCGCGCAACAGCATCTCCGAAGCCTTCAGGGTTTTGGGGCCGGAGGCGAACCGCGTCGCCGGCATCGTTCTCAACAAGGTCGATTTCGACGCGCTGCCGGGGTATGGCGGCTATCAGTACCGCAGGTACTTCAGCAACGCATGACGCTGCCGCTCGAGCCAACCCGGTCTCTCGAGCCAGCCGTCCCTCCCATCCTCGTCAATTCGGGATTTTGCCAAGGTGGCGACCCCCTCCAATGAGCTTGCCGGCGTGAATCCGTCGCGACGCTATCTGCTCGTCTCGCCTTGCCGCGACGAGGCTCAGCACCTTCGCCGCACGCTCGACAGCGTGGCGGCGCAGTCGGTCCGGCCGGCCCTCTGGGTGGTCGTCGACGACGGATCGACCGACGAGACTCCGGCCATTCTCGAGGACTATGCGCGGCGGCTGCCCTACCTTCGCGTGGTTCGGCGCACGGATCGCGGCCGCCGCGAGGTGGGGCCCGGAGTCGTCGCGGCTTTCTATGCGGGTCTGAACACGGTTCGCCTGGAGGACTTCGACTATCTCTGCAAGCTGGACATGGATCTCGACCTGCCGGTCCGATACTTCGAATTGCTGATGCAGCGGATGGAGAGCGATGCGCGCATCGGGACCACGTCCGGCAAGCCGTGGTTCGTCCATCCGCGGAGCGGCGCGCTCGAGCCGGAAGTCTGCGGCGATGAGATGTCGGTGGGCATGACCAAGTTCTATCGCGTCGCCTGCTTCAAGGAGATCGGCGGCTTCGTGCGCCAGGTGATGTGGGATGGCATCGACTGCCACCGGGCCCGGATGCTGGGCTGGATCGCCGAGAGCGTCGATGACGAGCCTCTCCGATTCGTCCACCTGCGTCCCCAAGGCGCGAGCCAGAAGGGCATCTGGACCGGGCGGCTTCGCGCCGGGTTCGGACAGTATTTCATGGGCACTTCGCCGCTCTACTACTTGGCGGTCGCGATCCATCGTCTGCCGGCCCACCCGGCGGCGATCGGCAGCGCGGCGATGGCGTGGGGTTACTTCAGAAGCTGGCTCAAAGGTTTGCCCCGCTACGACGACCTGGAGTTCAGACGCTTCCTCCGGTCCTACCAGCACGCCTGCCTCAGGATGGGAAAGCGGGCCGCCACGGCCCGGGTCAACGCTGAGCGGGCCGCCCTTTGGCGCGCGCGCCCGCCTCACAGCGAAGCCGATACGCGCGCCGACGGCGCTCCGGATTCCGGCGCTCGCGTCGGCTCGAGCGCCGACCGCAATACGGCTGAGGCCGTAGCCGTTCCAGCTTTTCCTCACCCCGTGGGCGGCCTTCGAGGGCGCTGAGCATCGCACGGGTTCTCATTCTCTGGACAACGCCGACAGCCGACCGCGCTCATCCCGACGATCCGCGCGAGTGAACGGGGGAAATACAAAGTGGAGCAGCAGCAGAGTATCGAGGTCATGACCGGCGTCAAACTTTACGGCGCGCGCACCGGGCTTACGCAGCGCGAATTCCACCCGGGGTTCGAGCCTTCGTCGCCGCGGCTGGGGCCTCATCCTAACAAGGCAGTCGCGCAAGGGTCGGGTCTCGCGGCCGCGTCAGGCGACAAGGCCGAGCTCATGAGCCTGTCCTTCGACACCTTGACCATCGAGGCCGCGGTCGCCCGCTGCCTCGAGTTTTGCCGGGGCCCCCGCGCCTCCCACGTGGTTTTCACCGCCAACGCCTCCCACCTGTGCATGATCCGCCAGAATCCGGAACTGGCGTTGGCCTGCCGCGCGGCGGACCTGACCGTGGCCGACGGCATGTCGGTGGTCTGGGCGCTGCGCGCATCGGGGCAACCGGCGCCCGAACGCGTGGCCGGCATAGACCTCATGGACCGTCTCATGGTCGCGGCTGCGACGGAGGGCTTAAGCGTCTATTTCCTCGGCGCCAGGCGCGAGGTGGTCGAGACCCTCGTGAGAGAGTGCCGAGTCCGGTATCCCGGACTCGAGATCGCCGGGTTCCGCGACGGCTATTTCGGGCCCAGGGACCATGAGGCCATCGTCGAGGACATCCGGGGGAGCGGCGCCCACATCCTGTTCATCGGCATGCCGAGCCCGTTCAAGGAGACCTGGTGCGAGCGCTACCGGGAGCGCCTCGACGTTCCCGTCATCATGGGGGTGGGGGGCAGCTTTGACGTGCTCGCCGGCTACATCAGGCGCGCTCCTCGCTGGGTGCAGACGGCGGGGCTGGAATGGTCCTGGCGGCTCCTCATGGAGCCTCGCAAGCTGTGGAAGCGCTACCTGACCATGAACAGCCAGTTCGTCTGGCTCGCCGGCCGGGAGGTCGTCGCCCGCCGCCTGCGGCGTCAGCCGGCGCGCTGAGCGCCGCTCATCACGTGAACCGGGAGAGAGCCCTGAGAATGCGCAACGTCACGGTGTTCATGGGCACCCGCCCGGAGGCGGTCAAGCTCGCCCCGGTGGTGGCCGCGCTGCGCGGCTCAAAGGATTTCCGCTGCACGGTCGTGGCCACCGGACAGCACAAGGAGATGTTCCGCCAAGCGGCGGAGACCTTCGGCCTTGAGATCGACGCCGACCTCGACGTCATGCGGCCCAACCAGAGTCTGGCCCAGCTGACCGCGAGGCTGATCGACGGCGTCGACGGCTGGCTCGGATCGGCCGAGCCGGACATGGCGCTGGTCCAGGGCGACACCACCACCGTGCTGGCGGCGTCGCTGGCCTGCTTCTACCGGCGCATTCCCATCGGCCACGTCGAGGCGGGCCTGCGAACCGGCGACATCTGGTCGCCTTTCCCCGAAGAGGCGAACCGCCGGCTGGCTGCTCCGCTGATGGCGCTCCATTTCGCGCCGACCGAGGCGGCTCGCGCGGCTCTCCTGCGCGAGGCGGTCCCGGACGAGAGCATCGCGGTGACCGGAAACACCGTGATCGACGCGCTGCGCATGGAGGTCGACGCGCAGGCCCGCGACGCGGCGCTCCGCGCCCGCATCAGCGAGGAGCTCAGTCTTCAACTGGGGGCGGATTGGGCTGAGGAGCCTATGGTCCTCATCACCGGGCACCGCCGCGAGAATTTCGGGGAGGGCATCGAGCAGATCTGCCAGGCGATCGCCATGCTGGCAGATCGCTTTCCCGACCACCGTTTCGTCTATCCGGTTCACCTCAACCCCAACGTGCTCAAGCACGTCAACCGGCTCCTCGGCGCCTTGCCGAATGTCCGGCTGATCGCGCCCCAGAGCTACCGCAACTTCGTCGCGTTGATGGCGCGATGCCGGCTGGTCATGACCGACTCGGGCGGGGTGCAGGAAGAAGCGCCTTCGCTCGGCAAGCCGGTGCTGGTCATGCGCGACACCACCGAACGCCCCGAGGGCGTGGCCGCCGGCACGGCGATCCTGACCGGCCCGAATGCGGGGGCCATCGTCCATCATGCCGCGCGACTACTCACCGACGCTGCCGCCTATCGCTCAATGGCCGCCGCCCGGAACCCTTACGGGGACGGTCACGCCGCCGGGCGGATCGTGGAGCGGATCCGCCGCCATTTCGAAGCCCCGGCCTGGGGTCCGTCAGCGGCCCGCGCCGAGCCGGAGCGTGCGGCGCGGGAGGCAAGGCCGCTGAGCTTCGCTTCCTAGAGCGCGCGGTGCGGTATCGCCGACGGGCCGCTCTCGGAGAGCACGGCAACGAACTCAACAGTAATTTTACCGGCGCCCCCTAATGTTTTCAGTGGGTTGGGACCCCGTTTAGTTCCATACTTCCATAAGCCCAAAATAAAACTTGTATAATATGTATTTTATCAGTAAATAGGCGCACCGCGCGGACCAACGGCGTGGCGGTGTCACGATCGGCGCAGTTGCACCAGAGCGGCCCGCGCGCTGGAATTTCCCGGCCTGTTGAAAGTGGCCCGGTCCCGCGAATCCCATTTGGCCGAAGTCCGGCGTTGGTTCATCGCGAGCTCATAGAGGATTGCTGGCGCGGTGCGCGATCTGCAAAAGCCTTGGCGTTGCCGGGCGATGTTCGAACAATTCGGGCCGATGTCCCGGAGGTGGATTGGCGATGGTTCGGTTTGGAATTGAGCCTCACGAGATCGGGGGCCAGGACCGCGATGCGGGCGAGGCGGACTCGCGTCTCGACGTGTTGCTTTTGTCCGAGCGCCGGATCGCTGACCTCGCCGCCTATTGCCTCGCCTACGAATTCGAGGATGTTTTCGCATCCCTCGCGGACGTGCAGCGAATCGACGTCACTGATTTTCCGGCGCTCGAATTCTCGCGGCGCGCCTACAAACTCGCGCGTCTCATGTCTGGGTCGCCGGGGCTCGCGCATAAGCTCGCGCCCGCCCCGCGCGGCAAAGTGGTCGTTGAGCGGGATTTCGATCTTTTCTTTCCGGTGTTCAGCCACGTCTATCAACTGTATTCGCTGGCTGCGATCTCCAACTGGCGCCAGCGATGCCGCAGGGCGGCGTGCTTCATCACCGAAGTCTGGCCGGACATGCTGCCTCAATATCTGCTCGAGCTCCTGTCCGGGTTCGACCATGTTTTCATCGGGCACTCTCATGCCGTGAAGGAGGTGGCGCGCCTCACCGGACGCCCATGCTCCTACCTGCCGCTCGCCGTCGATGTGCTGCGCTTCGCGCCATCGCCGGGTCAACCGCGGCCGATCGAGGTCTGCAACATTGGCCGGCGCTCGCCGGTCACCCATCAGGCGCTGCTCGACGACGCGGAGCGGCGGGGGAGCTTCTATTATTACGACACCGTGGCCGCGAGCGGCTCGGACAAGAAGGACCGCACTTTCCGCGTCGACAATCCGGCCGAACATCGCCGCAAGCTGGCGACCCTGCTCAAACACAGCCGCACCTTCATCGCCAATCGCGCTTACGTGGACAGGCCCGAGTTCACGGCCGGTCGCGACGAGATTTCCGCCCGGTTCTACGAGGGGGCCGCGGCGGGCGCGGTGATGATCGGCGAGGCGCCGCGCACGGAGGAATTCGCGCGCCAGTTCGACTGGCCCGACGCCCTCATCCACCTGCCTTTCGATTCCCCCGATATCGGGCGCGTTCTCGCCGATCTGAACCGCGAGCCCGAGCGGTTGCGGGCGGTCAGCCGCGCCAATGTCCGCCACGCCGCGCAAAGACACGACTGGCTGTACCGAATCCTGACCGTCCTCGACACCCTCGACCTGCCGCTGACCGGGAAAATGCATGCTCGCGCGCAATCGCTCGAGCTCCTCCCCCACAAGGGGGGAGGAGACGCGGCTGAGCGACCCTTGCGTAAACTCAAGAGCGAAAGGCTTTAGCCGATGTGCGGCATAGCCGGGATCATCGGGCGGCTGGACGAAAAGAACCGCGCCGCGCTCGAGCGGATGAACGGGGCGATGACCCACCGCGGCCCGGATGGCAGCGGGACATGGGTCTCCGCGCCCGATTCTCGCGGCTGGGGCGCGATGCTTACTTTTCGCCGTCTCTCGATCCTCGATCTCTCGCCCGCCGGCGACCAGCCGATGGTGGACCCGGCGACTGGGCACGTGATCGTTTTCAACGGCGAGATCTACAATTTCCGTGACCTGCGGCGCCGCCTCATCGCCGAGGGGCAGCGGATACAGTCCACCGGCGACACGGCGGTGATGCTGCGCGCGATCGGCCTCCATGGGTCGGAAGCGGTGGGCTGGCTGCGCGGCATGTTCGCCTTCGCCTGCTGGGATCCCAGGCAGCGCCGGCTTCTCATGGCCAGGGATCCCCTCGGCATCAAGCCGCTCTACCTCGCGCGCTCTTCCGATCCCGATGCGGGCTGGTCGGTGGCCTTCGCCTCGGAGCTTCGCGCCCTCCTGGCGTCCGGGCTCCTGGGCACGCCTCGCCTCGACCCTGAGGCCGTGGCCAGCATGGTGTGGAACGGCTTCGTCGTCGGGCCTGGCGCGGCGGTCAAGGGCGTCGAACTCATCTGGCCCGGCCGCCTCATCGAGTTCGACGGGGAGGGCAGGGAGGTTTGCCAGAAGGACTTCTGGCGCATCTCCGAGCGGGCGCCCGATCCGGTCGCCGACGAGGGCGATCTGGCCGCTGTCCTTGAGGAGGGCCTGAGGCTTCACCTCGAAAGCGATGTGCCGCTCGCGGTCCTGCTCTCCGGCGGCGTCGACTCGTCGGCGGTCGCGAACCTTGCCCAGCGGGCGGCCCGGACCCCGATCCACACCTTCACGCTCGCCTTCGAGGAGGAGGAGCTGAACGAGGGGCCGGTCGCGCGGCGGATCGGCGCCGCGATCGGGACCCAGCACCACGAGGTCGTCCTGACCGAGCAGCACTTCGTCGACAACCTGGAGGCGGCGCTGGACAGCCTCGACCAGCCGACCTTCGACGGACTCAACGCCTATTACGTTTCGAGCGCCATCCGCGCGGCCGGGTTCACCGTGGCGCTCTCGGGGACGGGCGGCGACGAACTGTTCGGCGGCTACACCTCCTACCGCGACCTGCCGACGCTGCACCGCTGGTCCCGGCGCGCCGCATGGGCGCCGCGATGCCTGCAGGCGGCGCTGGCGAGCCTCGCTACCTGGCCGCTCAGGCGGTCGGGCGCGCCGGTCGCGCCGCAGACACGCTGGGCCAAACTTCCGGAGATGGTCCGCCACGGCGACGACCTGCTCGCGCTCTACCAACTGGCCTATGCGCTCTTCCTTCCCGGATTCCAGCGCGAGCTTCTCGCGCCAGACTTCGCGGACGCGCTGGCCGACGGCCTGCCTCTCGCGATGCGGCAGCGGATCCTCGCCGAAAGCCGCGACCGCACGCCGCTCTCGGCGATCAGCGTCATGGAGCAGCGTCTTTTCCTGGGCGAGCGGCTCCTGCGCGACAACGACGTCGCCAGCATGGCCTCCTCGCTCGAGCAGCGGGTGCCGCTGGTGGACCAGGTGCTGTTCGAGAACGTCGACCGCCTGCCCGATTCCGCGCGCTACGCGCCGCTCGGGCGAAAGGCGGTGCTCAGGCGCATCGGTCTGCGCGGGCTCGACCCGGCTCTGTTCGAGCGGCCGAAGAGCGGCTTCGTCCTGCCGTTCGACCGCTGGATCCGGCGGGGCCTGAAGAACGCCATGGACGAGACCCTGCGCGATCCGCAGGCGATCGCCCCGACCGGGCTCGATCCCGAAGCGGTGGGGAGGCTCTGGCGCGCCTTCCTTCAGGGCGCTCCGGGCATGTACTGGTCGCGGGTCTGGTCGGTCTACGTGTTCGTCCGCTGGTGCCACCGCAACCGCGTTTTCCGCTGAATCGTCCCGTCCATGAGCCCAGAACGCCTGAACATCCTCTGCGTTTCTCAGATGCCGGCGAGCCCGCCGCGGTTCGGCGCGCAGGCGCGGACCCATGGGCTGATGACCCAATTGGCGCGACGGCACAATCTCTCCGCCGCAATGCTGGTCGACGATGAATTTGACGCCGACGAGTGCCGCGGGGCCATGCAGGCCTATTGCCGGCAAGTGGTGATGGTTCCCAACCCTTATGGCCGGCCGGGCCTCGCCAAGCGGCTGCTCCAGCTGCGTTCGCTCGGCTCGACCCGGAGCTTCGACCGGCTGCGGGTCACAGTGCCGGCGCTGCAGCAGAGCCTTGACGGAATCCTGCGTGGCCGGCGGTTCGATGTGGTCAACCTGGAATTCCCCTATCTTGGCCACTACGACCTGCGCCAGGCGCCGCCCGGCGCGAAGCCGCCCGCGGTGGTCGTGGACTCGCATGAGATCGCCCATGACCTCGCGCGGCAGTTCGCGCGGACAGGCGGCAGCGTGGGCCGCCGTCTCTATGCCGGGGCCAACTGGCGCAAGCTCAGGCGGGAGGAGCTCGGAACCTATCGGCACGCCGACGGCGTCTATCTGTGCAGCACTGCGGATGAGCAGCGCCTGCTCGATGAGGCGCCCGGCTTGCGCACCGCCGTCGTTCCCAACGCGGCGGACGTCGACTACTACCAGCCGCGCCCCACGGACCCGCGGCCCGACGGGCGAACATTGGTCTATTTCGGGCTCCTCTCGACCGTCCCCAATATCGACGCGGTCGTCCACTTCGTGCAGGACATCTGGCCGCGCATCGCGGCGGCGCATCCCGAGGCGCGGTTGAAGATCATCGGCGGCCGGCCGCCGCCGTCGCTGCTGGCGCTGGCCGGGCGGGGAATCGAGTTCACCGGCTTTGTCCAGGACCTCCGGCCGCATCTGGCGAGCGCCGCGGCGGTGGTGGTGCCGCTGCGGCTGGGCGGGGGCACCCGGCTCAAGATCGTCGAGGCGATGGCGATGGGGAAGGCGATCGTCTCGACGACCCTGGGCGCCGAGGGCATCCAGGCTGTCCCGGAGCGCGACATTCTCATCGAGGACGAGCCCGCCGGCTTCGCAGATGCGGTGAAAAGCCTTTTGGCCGAGCCTGAGCTCGCGGCGCGGATCGGCCGCTCGGCGCGGCGCCTCGCGGTCGAGCGGTATAGCTGGAGCGAGGCGGCTCGCGAGTTGGAAGGTTTCTACCACACCATCATGGAGAAGGCGGCGTGAAGGCGGCGCTTATCGGGGCCGGGGCGATCGCCAAGCAGCATCTCGCCTGCCTGCAGACATTGCCGGGGGTGGAACTGGCTGCCGTTTGCGACCTCTCGCCTGCGACCGCGGAGGCCGCTGCGGAGAGATACGGCGTCCGGTCATGGTTCACCGACCATCGGGTCATGCTGGAGAAGGCAAGGCCCGACGTCGTCCACGTCGCGACGCCCCCGACCGCCCACTTCCGCCCGGCATTGGACTCGCTCGACGCCGGGGCCCACGTCATCGTGGAGAAGCCGGCCACTCCGGCCTTCGAGCAACTGGAGACGTTGGTTAGGCGGGCAAATGAGTCCGGACGCTGTTTCGTCGAGGATTACAACTACCTCTTCAACCCCGCCCCGCAGGAGATTCTTCGGCGCATCGAGTCGGGCGAGTTCGGCGCGGTGACCCACGTCGAGGCGTTCATCTGCCTCGATATCCTCGGCCCCGGCGGCTTCGCCGACCCCAACTCGCCGCATCCCGCGCTCAAGCTCTCCGGCGGCGCCATCGCCGACTTCCTGCCTCATCTCGCGTCGCTGGCGCATCTCTTTGTCGGCGCCTGCCGGAGCGCGGAGACGGTCTGGACCAAGCGCAAGCCCTCGGTCCTGCCATACGATGAGTTCCGTGCGCTCGTGAACGCGGAGCGCGGCACCGCGGTCCTCGGCTTCAGCGCAAGTTCGCAACCGGACGCTTTCTGGCTCCGGGTCTACGGCGAGCGGATGCAGGCCGCAGCCAACCTGTGGGAGACCCGGCTCACCTTCGACGGCCCCCGCAACGTGCCGAAGCCATTGCGCCCATTCTTCAGCGGTCTCGAGGAGGGCAAGACCATCCGGCGCGCCGCTCTCGCCACGCTTCTGCGCAAGTTCAAGGGCCCCGGTTCCTACGAAGGGCTGTGGGACCTCCTCGCGCGCACCTACCGGGCGCTCGGCGAGGGGTCGGCGCCGCCCGTCACGGCGAACCAGGTCCTCGAGATCAACCGGATGGTCGAGGCGCTCAAGCCTAAGGAGCAGCGGGCATGAGGGCGCTTGTCACCGGCGCGAACGGCTTCCTCGGCCGGCACGTCGTCAATGCGCTTCTGGCGCGGGGCGTCGAGGTTCGCGCGCTCGTCCGCCCGGCCGCGGGTGTGGACACGCTCGGCTGGTCTCCTTCGGTCGACGTGTTCAGGGCCGACCTGCGCAGCTCGCGCGACCTCGGAGATGCTTTCAAGGGCGTCGACGTGGCTCTCCACCTGGCGGCGGTGGTCTCGGGCGGCGAGGATGCGCAATTCGCGGGAACCGTGGCCGGCACGGAGCGCCTGCTCGACGCCATGGCGGCGAGCGCCTGCCGGCGGATCGTCTTGTGCAGCACCTTCTCGGTCTACGACTTCAGCTCGACCCGCGGCGTCCTCGACGAGGATTCGCCTCTCCATAAGACGCCGGACGTCTACGCCCGCGACGGCTACACCATCGCCAAGTGGTGGCAGGAGCGGGTGACGCGGCGCTTCGCGGAAGAACACGGTTGGGACCTCACGGTGCTTCGGCCGGGCTTCATCTGGGGACGCGATCACGGGTACATGGCCGCGCTCGGCCAGCAGTTCGGGCGCCATCACCTGGTCATTGGACCCATGACCCGGATGCCAATGACCCATGTGGAGAACTGCGCCGATGTCTTTGCCCTTGCCGCGACCGACCCCCGCGCTCGCGGGCGGACCCTGAACGTGGTCGATGGCCCCGGCGAGCGGATCTGGACCTATCTCTCCGACTACATGCGCGGCAGCGGCGAGCGCGGCTTGCGCGTCCCGGTCCCTTATTGGCTCGCCATCTCGGCGGTGCGGCTCGCCTACGCCACCGTGTTCAGGCGCGCGACCAAGGTGCCCAGCATCCTCATCCCGCGCCGGCTCGAGTCGCGGCTCAAGCCGCTGCGGTTCGAGAACCGCCGCCTGCGGGAGACGATCGGCTGGACCCCGCCGCTCGACTATGAGCAGTGCCTCGCGCGGACCTACGGCCCGGAGCTTCCCGCCGTGGTCGAATGCGACGATCGAGGGCGCGAGCGTGCCCTCCTGAAACTATCCGATGACCAAGCGCTCCGGGCCTGACGAAATGCCGGAATCTCCTCGCATCGCCTTCTACGGAAACTTCGGCGTCGGCAATCTCGGCAACGAAGCCACTCTGCAGGCGATCATTGAGCGGACCCAGCGGCGCTGGCCCGATGCGCGCATGCTTTGCTTCTGCACCGACCCGGAGGACGTTCGCGCGCGCCACCATATCGCGGCCCTTCGCGCGCAGGCCGTCGATCGGGGCGCCGCCGAGACGTCCGGCGCGGCCAAGCGCCGCGGCGGCCTCACGCGGATCTTCCGGATCGCCTTCAAGAGGATTCCTCTCGAGCTCATGCACTGGGTCAAGTGCTTCGGCGCACTCAGCCGCACGGACATGCTCATCGTCGCCGGGACCGGAATCGTCTGCGACTACACGACCGGGCCGATGGGCTATCCGTACGACATCTTCAAACTCTCGACGCTTGCCGCCCTGTGCCGGGTGAAGCTCGCGTTCTTAAGCGTGGGCGTTGGGCCGATCCACCATCCGCTCAGCCGTCTGATGCTGAAATGGAGCCTTTCGCTTGCTTCCCACCGCAGCTACCGCGACGAAGCGTCGAAGCAATATCTGGAGGGGATCGGTTTTGGCACGAAGCGCGATTGCGTTTGCCCCGATGCGGTGTTCGGCCTCGCGACGGGCGCCGTCGCTTCCGGCGTTTCCAGCGTAGGCCGGAGACGAATCGTCGGGCTCGGAATCAAGGATTACGGATCGGCGGCGCCGGCGGAGGCCCGGGCGTACCTGGATACGATGGCGGACTTCGTAGCGTGGCTCCAGGGGCACGGTTACGGCGTCAGACTGCTCATCGGCGATATTCGGTACGACACCGCGGCAATCGAGCAATTCGTCGGCGTCCTGAAGAACCGGGGCATACCGACGGCCGCGCCGCTCCTGATTGTCGAGCCCGCCCCGACCGTCGAAGAACTGTTGCGCCAGATCAGCGAGACCGAAGCCGTGATTTCGGCGCGCTATCACAATCTCGTTCTGGCGCTGATTCAGGGGAAGCCGGTCATTGCGCTGTCCGATCATGGCAAGCTCAATTCGGTCGTGACCGAATTCGGATTGGGGCGGTATCTCCTTCCGTTGAAGAACCTGACTGCGGACGTCCTGATCGACAGATTCAAACAGCTTGAGACGGACGTCGAGGGTCTGAGGCCCCGGCTGAAAGCGAAACTGGAGACCTATCGGCGGGCGCTCGATGGGCTCTACGCGACGTTCCTTGGCGAGCCGAACGTAACGGCTCGTGAGCATCGAGCTCTCGACAGTCTGGTCGAATCGCCGGCTGCTCCGCTCATTCAGAAAGAATGAAGGCTATGGCCAGCGTCGCCGGATCGAATTCAGGAGAGAAAATGCCCTTCACACATTCGCTCCCGCCTGCGCCGTCTTTCGAGGGCAAGGGGCTCCTTGGCTACACGTTTGGCCCGCTCAAGCAGAAGGACCTCGAGATTTATTACATCGAGGTCGAGAAGGGCCATGACACCTTCATGGTGAGCAAGCGGATCGCCCGGACCTATTACGTCCTCTCGGGAAGCGGCTATTTCACCATCGGCGGCCAAAGGCATGATGTCGTCCCCGGCATGCTGGTCGAGGTCCCGCCCAAAATCGAATTCTCGTATTCCGGACGAATGAAACTTGTGGGGTTTTGCAAGCCGCGCTGGTTCGACGGCAACGACCGGCACACGAAATGGAATCCCGACGTCGTTCAGGGAGATTTGCCTCCTCCGTCAAATAGCGAGGCGTGGAAGATGTTCGGCAAACGGGCCATTAATTCTTATCTCAGGCTCAACGGGAGGGTGTGGAAGAGGCTTCCTTCTTCGGTCGCTCATCTCTCGCCGGTTCGCTTCTACTTCGACGCGCTGCATGCGCTGGCGCGAAGGCATGGCGCCCGCGCCCAGGCGCCGAGCACGTATTTTCTTCGCA
>DATGHB010000223.1:0-2108 GCA_035308265.1 Roseiarcus sp. | reverse complement strand
GAGGAACCCGAGCTCCTGTGCCTGGCGGGCGCGACCTTCGCTCCCTGGCGCACGGCGGGGGCGGCGCCGGGGAGTATGAGCTGCGCCTGCGTCGCGCTTGCCGCCAGCGCCGCGGCGATGAGGACTGAAATCACGGGAAGGAGGCGTCGCGTCATGGGTTGAGTCTAGAAGCGTCGAGGGGAAAGGGGAAGGCGGACGGGGCTCGGAAAAAGGAGGCCAACGCTTGAAGAATCCGCCGCTTGCGCGCCTTGCGCGGCCGATTCGCCCCCCCTATATACGCCCCGACTGGCCGGTTCGGGCTTAAGGAAAAAAGCGCCGATCCAGCGGAAATCTGAGCGTTGAGAGACGGAGATCGGAAGAGCTTAAGCCGATGGCTTCAAACGCACGGCGGAATTCTTCCCAACTGGGCTTGGCTGCTTTGGGGCCGGGCGGTCTCGCGCATGACTAGGGGAAAGACGAAATGGCGAAAGTAATTGGCATCGACCTCGGCACGACCAATTCGTGCGTCGCTGTCATGGAGGGCTCGACCCCCAAGGTGATCGAGAATTCGGAAGGCGCGCGCACGACGCCGTCGATCGTCGCGTTCACCGACGACGGCGAGCGGCTGGTCGGCCAGCCGGCCAAGCGTCAGGCGGTGACCAACCCGGAACGGACCTTCTTCGCCATCAAGCGCCTCATCGGGCGGACCTTCGACGACCCGATGACCAAGAAGGACATGACGCTTGTCCCCTACAAGATCATTCGCGGGCCGAACGCCGACGCCTGGGTCGCCGCTGACGGCAAGCAATACTCGCCCTCGCAGATTTCCGCCTTCATTCTGCAGAAGATGAAGGAGACGGCCGAGGCCCATCTCGGCGGCCCGGTGACCCAGGCGGTCATTACGGTTCCGGCTTATTTCAACGACGCCCAGCGTCAGGCGACCAAGGACGCGGGCAAGATCGCCGGCCTCGAGGTCCTGCGCATCATCAACGAGCCGACGGCGGCGGCGCTCGCCTATGGCCTCGACAAGAAGAAAACCGGCACCATCGCGGTCTACGATCTCGGCGGCGGCACGTTCGATATCTCTATTCTCGAGATCGGCGACGGCGTGTTCGAAGTGAAATCGACCAACGGCGACACGTTCCTCGGCGGCGAGGACTTCGACATGCGCCTGGTCGAATATCTGGCGGGCGAATTCAAGAAGGAGCAGGGCATCGATCTCACCAAGGACAAGCTTGCGCTCCAGCGCCTGAAGGAGGCGGCTGAGAAGGCGAAGATCGAGCTTTCCTCGGCGACCCAGACCGAAATCAACCTGCCCTACATCACCGCCGACGCGACCGGGCCGAAGCATCTGGCGCTGAAGCTGACCCGGGCCAAGTTCGAGGCTCTGGTCGACGACCTCATCCAGCGTACGGTCGAGCCTTGCCGCAAGGCCTTGAAGGACGCCGGCCTGTCGGCGGGCCAGATCAACGAGGTGGTCCTGGTCGGCGGCATGACCCGTATGCCCAAGGTGCAGGAGGTCGTCAAACAGTTCTTCGGCAAGGAGCCGCACAAGGGCGTCAACCCCGACGAAGTGGTCGCCGTCGGCGCCGCTATCCAGGCGGGCGTGCTGCAGGGCGATGTCAAGGACGTGCTGCTTCTCGACGTCACCCCGCTCTCGCTCGGCATCGAGACGCTGGGCGGCGTGTTCACGCGCCTCATCGACCGCAATACGACGATCCCCACGAAGAAGAGCCAGGTGTTCTCGACCGCCGAGGACAACCAGACCGCGGTGACCATCCGCGTCTTCCAGGGCGAGCGCGAGATGGCGGCGGACAACAAGCTGCTCGGCCAGTTCGACCTCGTCGGTCTGCCGTCGGCGCCGCGCGGCGTGCCGCAGGTCGAGGTGACCTTCGATATCGACGCCAACGGCATCGTCAACGTCACGGCGAAGGACAAGGCGACCAACAAGGAGCAGCAGATCCGCATCCAGGCCTCCGGCGGCCTGTCGGAAGCCGACATCAATAAGATGGTGAAGGACGCCGAGGCCAATGCCGCCGCCGATAAGAAACGGCGCGAGGCGGTCGAGGCCCGTAACCATGCGGACGCACTGATCTATTCGACCGAGAAGACGCTTTCCGAGCTGGGCG
>DATGHB010000222.1:0-6199 GCA_035308265.1 Roseiarcus sp. | reverse complement strand
CAGCGCAGACGGCTCACCTTGCGCGCCTTGGCGCAAAGGCTTGGCGTGACTTATCAGGCCGTGCACAATTGGGAAAAAGGGATAAACCACCCGTCGGCGGACTTACTGGCGATCCTGGCCAATGAACTGGGATGCGAGATTGGGGACCTATACCTCAAGAGCGCTCCGGCAGCCCCTCCAATGATGCAAGTCCCTGTCGCGGAGCAAGATTTTCTGCAAGACCTGTTTGTGGCCCTGCTTCTCGAAGGAGTTCCGCGCCACTCGGCTGAAGAAGCACGGGACTTAGCAGCAAGGCTCGCAATAGAAGCTCGCACGCCTCCAGATCACGCCACAGGCGTGACCGCCGCCTCCGAGGCCCTGATTCGAGTGCGCACCCTACTTCGTCAGCGTAAGCGCTAACGGCTCCCAGCAACTGCAGGCGGGTGCTTTCTTTCATCCCCGTTCGCCCAGATGCCAAAGCTAGCACGGACAAGTTTGGGCCGGGAAGGGCAAACATTTTTGTGGCGCCAAAATCGCCGCGCTTCGTGATCACGTTTCCGTGAACATCCGAGTCTGGCGATCTAATTGCGTCAAGCGGTGATTGACAACTCGGCAATTCTGTCTTTACCCTTTTCGCGCCTCCCTAATGGCGCTGCGAGTGTCGACAAATGCCGCAACCCAACCTGTCCATTACCCATATTGTCGATCCAGCCCGCAACTACGAGGCGGTCGCCGGCGATCTCCGACCGAGCAAGACCGATAGTAACGCGTCTTGTCCCGGCTTGGCTGATGCAAGCAACGATCCCGAGGGCTCGGACGATGGCCCGGCGCGGAGATTTGGCGATCAGATTGTCACCGCCACCGAACCGGCCATCCGCGCAGATGAGCGGCGAGCCTGCGCTGAAATCGTGCGCGGATGGCTTCCGAGGCGCCAAGCCTTCGACTCCAGCTTCGAGGACGCGATGGCCGCCCTGGCCGAGAAACTCGAATCTCGCCAGTGACGTTGCTTAACCGGCGATAGAGGGAGCGGGAAACAACCGCCACCCACCAGGTTCCGCAAGGCGGCCGATCTCTGAGAGGCCACGCCATGACCATCAGCAAGACCGAGCCGCGCGGGGTCAGTCTTACCTGGAGCATTCTGCATTTGCTTGGACGCCGAGAGGCACAAACAACCTCCTTTCCCTTGGGCCCTCGCGGACATGCACGAAGCGCTTGGCGGCCTTACGGGCAAGCAGGCGGAAGACGTGATCGCCGCCCTCACCTCGGCCCTGTCAATTCTTGATGGCGCAGTGCCTATGGGCGGGAGCGACGTTGCCTGGTTTGAAGGACGGGACGAAAGCTCGCCCGACATCGCCGTGGAGCTGCTCGAGGGGGCCCTCAAGCGGGCAAAGTCTCCGCCTTCCGACCCGATCCGCTAGCCTTGAGCAGCAGGCGGCGCGCCTCCTCGTGGACCCTCTGATCGCCGGCGGCGAGGATCCGCCCGCCGTTGGCCGCGCCCCCTCCGTCCCAGGTCGTCACCACGCCCCCCGCGCCCTCGATGATCGGGGCGAGCGGGACGATATCGTGGGGCTTGAGATTGGTCTCGATGACGAGGTCGATGAACCCGGCGGCCAGCGCGCAATAGGCGTAGCAGTCGCCGCCGTAGCGGGCGAGGCGGACCTTGCTCTCGACCCGGCCGTAGGCCGCCCGGTCGGCGGCGTCGCGAATGAGCAGCGGGCTCGTGGTGGCGAGCGTCGCTTCGGCGAGCGAGGCGCAGGCGCGCGTGCGCAGTCTCCGGTTCGCCCATGCCGAGGGGGGTGCGTCGCCGTGCGAGGGGGCGAGCGTGCGCAGCTTCGCCTGCGCGCCGTCGCCGGTGAAGCGCTCGCGGGTGAACGGCTGCGCCATCATGCCGTAGACCGGCTTGCCGCGATGCATGAGCCCGATCAGGGTGCCCCAGGTCGGCAGGCCGGAGACGAAGCTCTTCGTCCCATCGATCGGATCGAGCACCCAGACATATTCCGCCTCGGGGCGGTCGCGCCCATATTCCTCGCCGATCACCCCGTGGGCGGGAAAGGTCTGGGCGATGAGGCGCCGCATCGCGGCCTCCGCGCCCCGGTCGGCCTCGGTGACGGGATCGAAGGCGCCGCCTCCCGATTTGTCCTCGGCGCGAATCGCCGAGCGAAAAAATGGGAGAATCACCTCGCCCGACACCTGCGCGAGTCGCTCAACGAAGGCGGAAAAGTCGACGGCGGTCATTGAAAGGGCTCACAAACGCGTGAAAAGCCATGATCCATGCGCATAGCTGCTATCGTTGGTTGTAATGACTATGGCCTCATTGGTCTAAGCTATACCGTTCTATGATATTGATATTACATTGATATTTTCCTTGATCACGCAGCGAGCGGGTTCGAACCGGAATGCCACAGCGGCCCGAATTCAGTGGGCTGTCGCCCATTCGATGAAGAAACCTCTTGCAACGGCCGCGGTCAGCACCGATATTGTTGCGGTGCGGCATGACCTGCCGCATATGCCCTCCTTGGGCGTTTCCTCCCTAGACTCAAGGCCGCCGTGGCAACATGGCGGCCTCCTTTTTTGCCGTTCGCCCCGCGTCATCGCTTGTGCGCCGCACCCGAACCTGCGCTGCAGTGCGGGATCGACCCAGCCCCAGCCCTTTTCCACCCGTCGCCTTCCTGGCTTCCGCCCCTCATTCCGCCGCGAGCCGGCCTGCTTGCGGATCGGCGCCGAACTCGAGCGCCAGCGCCTTCGCCGCCGCGAACAGATCATCCCGGAGCGTCGGCCACTGGTCGGTCCGGACAATCCTGCGCTCGTCGAGGTAGAGCGCCCGGGCGATCTCGATTTGAACTGCGTGGACGCCGTCCGCCGGCGCGCCGTAGTGCTCAGTGATGAATCCGCCGGCGAACGGCTTGTTGCGGCGGACCCGATAGCCCGCGCGCTTGAGGCTCGATTCCAGAACGTCGACCACCGCCGGCGCCGCGCTTGCGCCATAGCGATCGCCGAGCACGATATCGAGCCCGCTGACGTCGGCCGCGTTCGAAGGCATCGAGTGGCAATCGAGCAGCGCGGCGACGCCGAACCATCCGCGCGCCCGCTCGATCAAGGCTTTGAGCTGCGCATGATAGGGCCGATACAGCGTCTCGATCCGGCTGAGACCGTCGGCGACGGCAATCGGTCTTTTGTAGATCGGCTGGGCGTCGCCAACGACCCTGGGAATCGTGCCCAAGCCGACCGCGACCCTCAGCGAGCGCGTGTTGGCGAATTCGGGGAGACGGCCGGCGAAAATCTGCGGATCAAGCTCGTAGGGCTCCCTATTGACGTCGAGATAGGCGCGCGGAAAGAGCGCGCGCAAGAGGGGGGCGCCGAGCGCGACGCAGGGCAGGAACAATTCGTCGACGAAGGCGTCCTCCGACCGGCGCAACGTCAGCGGATCGAGGCGGGAGGCGGAGAGAAAGCGCTCAGGATAGGTCGAGCCGGAATGGGGCGAACTGAAAACGAGAGCCGAAGCCAACCGAGCCGGCTCGATCGTCTCGAACGGACGATCGAAGTCCTGGACCGCCGTCCGATTGACCTGTTCCATCGGCCCTCCGACCGGCGCTTGCCTCGCGCCCGCCGATATCATAGCGCCTTAACCCGGCGCGATGCGAGCCTTGCGGCCCGGTTCAATAAATTTTTACCGGGGCGCCCCAAGTTGCGAGCCTCGCGAGGGGAGAGTCATGCAGACGCCGGTCGAGATTTCCGCCAGGATCCTGCTTGCCGAGGACGATAACGACATGCGCCGCTTCCTCGTCAAGGCGCTGCAGAACGCCGGCTACGCCGTGTCCTCCTTCGACAATGGCCTGTCCGCCTACAATCGGCTGCGCGAGGAGCCGTTCGAACTCCTGTTGACCGACATCGTCATGCCGGAGATGGACGGCATCGAGCTCGCCCGCCGCGCGACCGAGCTCGACCCGGAAATCAAGGTCATGTTCATCACCGGCTTCGCGGCGGTCGCGCTCAACCCCGACAACGCCGCCCCGAAGGACGCCCGCATCCTCTCCAAGCCGTTTCATCTTCGCGACTTGGTAAACGAAGTCGAACGCCTGCTAAAGGCCGCCTGAAGGCGCGCGTCCGCGGCGAGCTCCATTCGATGTCCGCAATGCGCTCCGTTCTTTGGCTCGCGCTGGTGCTGTGGACCTTCGCCGCCGAGCCGGCACTCGCCGAGCCTTCGCGGCTCGACCAAATTCTGGCGCGGCAGGTCCTGCGGGTCGGCACGACCGGCGACTA
The DNA here is from genome assembly GCA_035308265.1 of Roseiarcus sp. Lineage (GTDB taxonomy): Bacteria > Pseudomonadota > Alphaproteobacteria > Rhizobiales > Beijerinckiaceae > Roseiarcus. The sequence continues at coordinate 1,960 of DATGHB010000222.1, read as the reverse complement.
CCGCCCGTTCACCGAACTCGACCGGACAACCGGCGAATATTCGGGCTTCGACGTCGAGATGGGCCGATCGCTCGCGGGCGCGCTCGGGGTCAACGTCGAGTTCGTCCCCACGAGCTGGGCGACCATGGGCCGCGACCTCAAGAGCGGCGCCTTCGACATCGCCATGGGCGGGGTGTCGGTGACCCTTGACCGGCAGAAGACCGGCTTCTTCTCCGCTCCCTACCTCAGGGACGGCAAGACGCCGATCGCGCTCTGCGCCGAGGCCGACAGGTTTCAGACGCTCGAGGCGATCGACCGCCCCGGCGTCAGGGTGATCGTCAACCCCGGCGGCGGGAACGAGCGGTTCGATCGCGCTCGCCTGCACGCGGCCGAGATCATCGTCTATCCCGACAACCTGACGATCTTCGATGAACTCGCCAGGGGACGCGCCGATCTCATGATCACCGACGCGTCGGAAGCCCGGTTCCAGCAGAAGCTGCATCCAGGCGTCCTTTGCGCCGTCCATCCCGATCGGCCATTCGACTTCGCCGAAAAAGCCTATTGGATGGCGCCCGATCCGGCGCTCAAAGCGTTTGTCGACCAGTGGCTGCACCTGACGATCGAAGGGGGCGGTTTCGACCGGCTCGCCGCCAGGTGGCTGCACTGAGCGAGCGTGCGGGCGACGCTGCCATTCGCGAGTCCGAATCGAGCCTTTTCAAGCGCTTGCGGCGCCATTTTCGATTCTCTCCCGGCGGCGAGCCATAGCTCTTCCGGAAGGATAGGGCGTCTTTCGACGCCCTATCCGCAATCGGGCTTCCGACGGGCGGGGCAAGACCGCGGGCCTCGCGCCTCGCGCGCCCCAGTCGGAGCCGCCCAAGGCCCGTATTCTACATATCAGAAATAATACCGCGGCCTTTCCAATTGGTCAAGAGTTTGTTTGCCGGAAGCGCGACGGCGCAGCCTAAAGGTCTTGGTTCATCAGCGGCTTATAAGACGATCTGAATCTATTAATTTCGTGCGCCGAGCCGCAACGCGCCGGCCGCGCGCGAACCCGGGCCGCTCGAAGCCCTTCGTTCCGGCCGGTCGCGACAGCGACCGAGGCGCGCCCGCCTCAGAACCGGTATGGCACGCGGACTGAGCAGGAGCCGTAGTCCGGGAAGCAATAGAACGGATAGGCGGCGATCGAGCCCAGATCGGCGACGCCACCGACCACTCCGGTCGCCGCGGTCGCCACGGGATTGTCGCTGGAATAGGCATAGCGACGCCCGCTCCGCGATGCGTAATGGCGCGTGTAGTAATGATGGGCGTGGCGCCGCGCCGCCGGACGCTGAGCGGCCTTCGGCCCCTGAGGTCCGGATTCCGCCCAGCCTGGCGTGGGCGACGGTTCAGCGAGCGAGGGCGAAGCCGCGCCCGGGGGCAAGGTGTCCGCGCGCGCGGAAAGCGCCGACAGCGAAACCAAAGCGGCCACGCCGAGCGCGATAACCGAAGCTCGAGAGACAGAGTGGGTCATGACGACCTCCTTCTCCTGATTGGCCGGCGCGTTCTGATTGGCGGCGCGACGCGCCGTCTTGTCGCGCCGTCTCATATTGGTGATAACGTCCAAACTGGCCCCCCGGTTCCCGTGAGATGGGCCCAAGGGCGCCAGACCGGCGCGCTTCGCGAAACGGTTTCGCCGAACGAAATCGGGCGGCCGTTGGGGGCCGCCCGAAGCCGCAAGCTCACGGACGGCGCCCTGGCTAACGGATATGCGCGCCGCCGCCAATATGGCCGCCTCCGCCGAAATGCCCGCCGCCCATGCCGCCCGGGTGGCCGCCGCCAAAACCGCCGATGTGGCCCATGTGGCCGAAGCTTCCACCGGCGAAACGGCCTCCGCCGCCGCGGAACGCGAAGCCGCGGCCATAGCCGTGGTGGATATAGCGCCCTCCGTAACCCCCGTACCCGGGACCCCACCCGTAGTAACCATAGCCGTAATACGGGTAGC
>DATGHB010000221.1:0-16876 GCA_035308265.1 Roseiarcus sp. | reverse complement strand
TCGCGGTGATCGCCTCGCATGGGCCAGGCGCGACGAAAAAGGAACTCGTCGAAGCGCTTCGCCGGGAAGAAGTGAATCGCGGCCTCACCTTCGAATATTGCCTGCTCACCGCCGGAACGAACCTCAACCGCGCGCCGTCGGACCAGGTGTGGGGCCCAGGCGACATCCTGTCGCTCGATTCCGGGGGCAACTACAAAGGCTATATCGGCGACCTCTGCCGGATGGCGATCCAGGGTGAACCCGACAGCGAACTCGAAGACCTCTTGGGCGAAGTGGACGAAGTTCAGATGGCCGCGCGAAAGCCAATCCGCGCCGGCGCGAGGGGCGGCGACATTTACGCCAGCGCTGGCGAAGCGTTGGGACGATCGTCGCGCGCCAATTCGATTGAGTTTGTCGCGCACGGAATGGGCCTCGTCAGCCACGAGGCGCCGCGGCTCACGAGCCACGGGCCAATCCGCTATCCGGCCTATGACGCCGACCGACCGCTTGAACAGGGCATGGTCATCTCGATCGAGACGACGCTCGTGCACCCGCGTCGCGGCTTCATCAAGCTGGAGGATACGGTCGCGGTCACGGACCGCGGCTGGGAAGCCTATGGCGATCGCGGGAGGGGATGGAACCGAGCCGGCGGCCGCGTCCGGTAGCTCTCCCCCGAGCGCGATCAAGTCCGCTACAGTCAGTTGGACGGTGTTTTGCGCCGATCGGACAATGGTCAAGCGCCCGGCCTTGCGATGAGCAAAGGGTCCCGTATCATTCTCGTTTGGGACGCCCCGATCCGGCTGTTCCACTGGATCGTCGCAGCGTTGGTCGTGGCGGCTTATGCGACCTGGCGGCTAAACTGGATGGATTGGCACGGACGGATCGGCGATGCGTTGCTCGCGTTGCTGCTGTTCCGGCTTTCGTGGGGCTTCTTTGGCAGCGAGACCGCGCGATTTTCTCGTTTTCTCGCCTCGCCCCGGACAGTTATGCACTATCTGAGGCATTGGTTCCGGCGCGAGCCTGACTGCCAGGTTGGACATAACCCGGCGGGTGGTTGGGTGGTGGCTCTCCTGCTCGCGCTGCTTCTCGCGGAGACGCTGACGGGACTTTATGTCGCCAACGACATCGCCGACGAGGGACCGCTGACCGAGATTGTTCCTGCGCGAGTCGCCAACGCGATCTCCGCCGCCCACGGAATTCTCTGGGACCTCCTGCTGGTGATGATCGTGCTACATGTGCTGGCCATCGCGGCCTACGCGGCGGCGAAGGGCCAAAACCTGCTGCTCCCGATGATCACCGGGACAAAGACGATTCCCGCCGGCGTTGCCGCGCCGCGAATGGAGAGCCATGCCAGAGCAGCGTTTCTTCTCGCCGGCGGCGCCGCGGTTGCGGCTATCCTCGCCAACCTGATCTGATTTGGGGTCAGCCCTTGGGCGGGATCACCTGGCCGCGGATCTCGCCGGCCGGATGCGACTCTGTGTGGACGTTCGCATACCACTCGCCTGCCAGGAACTGCTGCGCCTGCTCGGGAGTCAGCGTAGCACTCCCCTTGATCGGGTTTGTGGGCGTCTTGCCCTGCGTGGTGATCCAAATTACGGGTTTGGCGTTCTCCCCCTTCTTCGCCGGCCCATGGAAATGAGCCATGGTGACCGGGCTTGAGAGTCCGCTATAGGAAATATCCCAAGTGAGAAGCCGGGTCGCCGGATCGTAGGTGATGTTCGCCGTTCCTGTGCCGCTCGTATCGATCGGAGGGACGGATTCCGCCCCGCTTAGCGGCACCTTAAATGACACGGAGGCCGCATTTGCCGCCCCCGTCAATACGAGCCCCCCGGCCAAGACAAACGCAAGGGCAACTCGCCGGGACATTTCAAAATCCATCTCTTCCTCCTGAAGCGGTCGATCGTAACGGCCAAGGCGTCTGTGGCCTTAACCCTTATCATTGCACGATTTGCCGCGGAAGGCGCACTCTTTTCCCGGCCCTCGGAGTGTGGGATTGTGTTTTTGTCTGAAACCAGGAAACGCGTGCAATGCAGCCTCGCTTCGCGGAAGGCCCGCTCCATTTTGCCGGCGCCTGCCGCTGGCGAGGTGTCAGCGCCCTCGTCGAATCTGCTGGCGGAAGTCGAGTGGAACCGGCCTGATGCCGAAATTCTCGATCCGGGCAAGGCTGATCTTCCTCTCGGTCCTGCTGCTGGCGATCCTTGTCGGCTCCTCCATGCTGTTGATCCGGGAGCTCGCGCGCAGCTCGCAAAGCCTGGCCGAAGAGGCGTCGCTGGTGTCCGTTGTCAAGAACGCCAATTCGGCGAGCAAGCACTTTGGAGACTTGAAGTATTGGGCGATCGACTCGGCGGTCACTCAGCTCGCTCGCTCGCAAGAAGCGGCCACCGTCGCCAAGGAGCGGCTCGATTCCGACCTTAAAGCCCTCTCTGACGTCGATCCCGCCGTGGTCGCGGCTATCAAAGGCGAAGTCGACAGGCTGACCGATTTGACCCAACAGGCTGGGGCCGCCTACTCGAGCGACGAGAGCGCCGCCGGCAATGCCCTGCTGGACAAGGCCAAGAGCCGTATTCTCAATATCGACGACGAGATCAACCGCGTTGTGGACCGGGTCGAGCAGCAGGCGGTGGCGAGGCGCGACGCCTCGACGCGCAAGGCCGAGCTTGCGGTCAAGCTTTCGATTGTGGGCGGAATCTGCGTGCTTGCATTCGCCCTGGGCTTCACCGCGCTCACCGTGCGTTCCATCACCGTACCCTTGAAACAGATGGAGCGAAGCATGGCGTCAATCACGCGCGGCGCGCTCGATGTCCCGCTGCCCGCCACCGATGTCTCTGACATCGAGGCCATGACCAAGACGCTTGGCATGTTGCGCGATAGCCTGATCGAACGCGACCGGCTCGAACGCGAGCGACTGCGCGCCGAAGCCGAGATCCGGGCCGCGCGCGACACCGCCGAGGCGGCGTTGCGCGATCTCAAGGCGGTCCAGGCCAATCTGATCCAGGCTGAAAAGATGGCGTCGCTGGGTCAGCTGACTGCCGGGATTGCACATGAGATTAAAAACCCTCTCAACTTTGTCAATAATTTTGCCGGTCTTTCCGTCGAGCTCCTCGAAGAGTTAAAGGAAACGGCAGCGCCGGGGCTTACCCGCCTCGATGAAGACACGCGCCGCGCAGTCCATGAAGTCATCGACATGCTGAGCGGCAATCTCGAACGGATTGTCGGCCACGGCAGGCGCGCCGACAACATCGTCAAGAGCATGCTGGCGCATTCGCGCGGCGGCGGCGGCGATCGGCAGAGCGTGAAGCTTAACGACCTCGTCGAGGAAGCGCTCAACCTCGCCTATCATGGCGCCCGCGCCCAGGATCCGAACTTCAACATCACACTCATGCGCGACTACGGCCGGGACATCGCACCGATTGAGCTCGCGCCGCAAGACATCACGCGAGTGCTCCTCAATCTGATTGGCAATGGCTTCTATGCCGCGAACAAGCGCCGCCGCGAGACAAACGACGGAAAGTTCAAGCCGTCGCTCGCAGTGGCTACGCGCGATCTTGGCGAGGCCGTCGAAATCCAGATTCGCGACAATGGGGGCGGCATTCCGGCCGAAGTCAGAAACAAGTTGTTTCAGCCGTTCTTCACCACCAAGCCGGCCGGCGAGGGCACCGGGCTCGGGCTCTCGATCAGTTACGACATCGTCACTCACGGACATGGCGGCGCGATCACGGTCGAAAGCGATCTCGGCGCGTTTACCGAGTTCGTCGTCCGTCTGCCGCGGCGCTTCACCGCTGCCGGTGCGCCGGAGTCCTGGGCAGGGCGCAAGGAGGCTTCGTGACAGTCAGCATCCTGGTGGTCGACGACGAACCCGATGTCGCCGATTTGTTTCGCCAGCGGTTTCGCCGCGAGGCGCGGCAGGGCGCTTACGTCCTCTATTTTGCGCTCTCCGCCTCGGAAGCGCTCGAACTCCTCGGTGGCAACATCGAGCCGCAGTTGATCGTGATTTTATCGGATATTAACATGCCGGGGATGGACGGGCTCACGCTCCTAGGCGAGATCAAGACGCGGTGGCCGGACATCCCGGTGATGATGTTGACTGCTTACGGCGACGAAGAGCGGCGCAAACGCGCTTTCGAAGCTGGCGCGGCCGATTTTGTGACGAAGCCGGTCGATTTTGACTACTTGAGGGAACGGCTGCGTGAACTGCAGGCGGCGTTGAGCTGAAGGGGCTCCATTGACGAATTCGGCCAAGATTCTCGCCGTTGATGACGAGCCCGATTTTGAGCTCCTGATCCGGCAGCGCTTTCGCCGCCAGATCCGCGAGGAGGAATTCGAGTTCCGTTTCGCTCATCACGGCGAGGAGGCGTTGACCGCGCTAGCCGACGAGCCGGATATCGACCTGATGCTGCTCGATATCAACATGCCAGTGATGGATGGCTTGACCTTGCTCAGCGAACTGCGCGAGCGGCAATCGGCGGTGCAGGCGATCATGGTCTCGGCCTATGGCGACATGGCGAACTTGCGCACCGCGATGAACCGGGGCGCCTTTGATTTCGTCACCAAGCCGGTGGATCTGAGCGATCTCGAAATCACCGTCCGCAAGGCGCTGGCCAGCATCGCAAAGCTGCGTGAGCTGGATCGTCTGCGCATCGCCGCCGAGCGAGCGCGCAACAACCTGTCGCGCTATTTTTCCCCGAACATCGTTGAGCTCCTGGCTTCGCGGGACGAACCGCTTGGCGCGGTCCGTCGGGAAACGGTCGCTGTTCTGTTCGCCGACATTGTCGGCTTCACGCGAATGGCGGAAGCCATGCCTCCGGAGGAGACGATGACGATGCTCCGCGAATTTCATTCGCGGATGACGGCGGAGATTTTCGCCCACGGCGGCACGGTCGACAAATACATTGGCGACGGGATCTTCGCGGTGTTCGGGGTGCCGACCGCGAGTGCAGGCGATGCGGCCAACGCGCTCGTTTGCGCCGAGAAGATGCTTGAGGCGCTCGAGCGGTGGAACGACGAACGCGAAGACTCGGGCGAGGCTCGCGTGGCCATCGGGATCGGCCTCAACTACGGACCCGCGGTTCTCGGCGACATCGGCAGCGAGCACAGCATGTCGTTCACGGTGATTGGCGATACGGTCAACACGGCTTCCCGATTGCAGGCGCTGACCCGCACTCTCGGGACGCCCTTGGTCATGAGCGGGCGGGTTGTTGAAGCGCTGAAAGCAGGACCTTCCGAAACCGCTGCCGAATTGATGGCCCAATTGCAAGATCAGGGCGAGCAGATTTTGCGAGGCCGGGCCGGCGCGGTTCGCGTTTGGACCCGCAAGAGGGCTGGATCGATGACTCCGCAGTAGTGCGATCTGGCTCAAGGTTGGAGAAGCGAAGCAATCAACCGGCGAAGCGGGGCTCGGGAACGCCGCGGACGCCAAGATCGTGAATGGCGAAGAGGCTCCCGCGAAGGACGCCGTCGCCGGGAAAGCGCGGCAGAGGGGGCTTGGCCATTGAAGTCGCGTAGAGGATGTCGAGATCCGGGCCGCCGAACATGACGCTGGTCACTTTCTTGACCGGCATGTCGATGACGCGATCGACTTTGCCGTCAGGCGTGTAGCGGACGATTCTGCCGTCGTAGACGAGGGCGTTCCAGAGGCATCCTTCGGCATCGACGGTCGAGCCGTCGGCGGCCCCGCCGCGCGAACGGTCAACCTTGCAGAAGGTGCGCTTGTTTGAGACGGCGCCTGTCTCCAGATTATAGTCGTAGGCCCAGATTTCGCCCGTCCAGGTGTCGGCGAAATAGAAGGTGCGTCCATCCGGGCTCCAGCACGGACCGTTTGAAACGATGATGTGGTCGTCAAGCTTGTGCAGCGAAAGGTCAGGGTCGAGACGGTAGAGCGCGCCGTTCGGACCCTCTTCCATCGTGTCCATCGAGCCGGCGACGAAGCGCCCCCGCTTGTCGACCTTGCCATCGTTGATGCGATTTGCCGGCTTGTCCGGCTCGGGATCGACGATGAGCCGGCAATCGCCGCTCGCGAAGTCGAGAAAATGAAACCCGTTCGCCAGCGACACGACCGCGCCGCCCTGGCGACGCAACGCCATGGAGCCGATCTTCGCGGGCACGTCCCAGGCGCGGACCTCGCGCCCGTCGGCAGTGCAGCGGAAGACGTTGCAGCCGAAGCTGTCGATGAAATAGAGGCGCTGCTCGTCGACGTCCCAGAGTGGGCCCTCTCCGAGCAGCGGTTTGACGTCGATCAGCACCTCGATGCGCATCCGAACCTCCTCCCTACGGCCAAGCGTCAGAACGCGACCTTGTCGCCGCCCTTGAGTTCGAGGATTTCGCGGGCTTCGTCCGGGGTCGCGATCGAGAGACCGAGCCCCTCGATGATCTGGCGGGCGGCGCGCACCTGCTCGGCGCTGCTGGTGGTCAACCGGCCCGGACCGGACCAGAGCGAGTCCTCGAGCCCGACGCGGACGTTGCCGCCCATTGCGGCCGCCATCGCGGCGATGGGAAGCTGATTGCGGCCGGCGCCAAGCACCGACCATTTGTACTGATTGCCGAACAGCCGGTCGGCGGTGCGCTTCATATGCATGACGTCCTCGGGGTGCGGCCCGATCCCGCCCAGGATGCCGAACACGGTCTGAACGAACAGCGGCGGCTTGACCAGGCCACGCTCGAGGAAGTGGTGAAGATTGTAGAGATGGCCCGTGTCGTAGCACTCGAACTCGAAGCGCGTCCCGGAGCCGCCGAGGGTGTTCAGCACGAATTCGATGTCCTTGAACGTGTTGCGAAAGACGAGGTCGCGTGAGTTCTCCAGCGCCTGCGGTTCCCAGTCGTGCTTGAAGGTCTTGAAGCGGTTGAGCATCGGGAAGAGCCCGAAGTTCATCGAGCCCATGTTGAGCGACGCGACCTCTGGCTTAAACTTCGCCGCGGGCTTCACCCGCTCCTCGACCGTCATAAAGGGCGCGCCGCCTGTCGTCAGGTTCACGACCGCTTTCGTCGACTGCTTGATGCGCGGCAGGAAGCGGGCGAAGGCCTCCGGTGTCTGGTCGGGCCTGCCCGTCTTCTCATCGCGCGCGTGCAGATGAACGATCGCGGCCCCGGCCTCCGCCGCGCCGATCGCTGCCTCCGCGATCTCATCGGCGGTGACCGGAAGGTGTGGCGACATCGAAGGCGTGTGGATCGCCCCCGTTACAGCGCAGCTGATGATGACCTTGTTCGATTGAGCCATGCGACCGTTCTTCCTCTGTCTTCCAACCTGTCAACGACCAATAGTTTTGTCCGCCCAGCGCTTGTGGGCGGTGAGCGCGATCAGACGGCGATCCCGCCACGCCTGGCGCTCGACGAGCCGATCGGCGCCGAGGACTTTGCGCCGCTCGGGCTCGATGCTGTCCATGACCGGGCCGCTCCAGTCGGCGCGCCATTGGGTCGAGGGAAAGATACGGGAGTAGATGCTCTGATAACGTTCGGCATAGTCGCGCACGCCGCCGGGCGCGTTGAGGTCTATGGTCTCGAACGGCCCCATGAAGGACCAGCGCAAGGCGAGCCCATCGCGAATCCCGACGTCGATGTCCTCAATGCCGGCTACTCCCTGCTCGACGAGGCGGAAAGCTTCCTCCAGAAGCGCGCCTTGCAGCCGATTCATGACGAAGCCGTCGATCTCGCGCTTCATCACGATCGGGGCGTGGCCTGCGTCGCGCAGGAACTTCGCCGTGCGCTCGACGGCGGACGGATCCGTCCATGGCGCGGGAACGACTTCAGCGGCGGGAATGAGATAGGGCGGATTGATCGGGTGGACGACGAGACAGCGCGCGCGGCCTTTGAGGTCGGCGGTAAAGGCCGAAGGCAGGATGGCCGATGTCGAACTCGCCAGCACGGCGTCCGGCGGCGCGGCGGCGTCGAGCCGCGCGAACACCTGGCGCTTCACTTCGACATCTTCCGGCGTGTTCTCCTGAACGTGGACCGCGCCCTCGAGCGCCGATTCGAGGTCCCCCGCCACACGGATTCGCGCGGCGACTTCGCTGGCCGCGGCGCCGTTCAGGAGATCGTTCGCCTCGAGGTCGGGCAAGAGCCGCTCGATATACGCCTGGGCCTTGGGAGGCGCATCGCGGTCCTGGTCCCAAAGGGCGATCTCGCAGCCGGCGCGGGCGAAACTGATCGCCCACGCGCGGCCGACGAAGCCCGAGCCGATTACCGCCACTCTTGTCATGTCGCCTCCGCGCGCCAGAAAGCCGTCTGTCACAATGTTTCGACGTTGCCGTCCACGCCGAGCGATTGGCCGGATACGTTCCGGCCCGCGGGGGACAAAAGGTATGCGATTGTCGCCGCGACGTCGCCGGCGGTCACCATCCGCCGCATCGAGACCCGTTCGAGATAGGTCTTTTCCATGGCCTCGTAGCTGACGCCAGTCTGCTTGGCGCGCGCGGCGATCACTGAGCTCATGCGCGGTCCCTCGACGATGCCCGGCAGGATCGCGTTGACGCGGATATTGGCGGGCCCCAATTCCTTGGCGAGGCTCTGGCTGAATCCGATGACGCCAAATTTGGCCGCCGAATAGGGGGTTCGGAACGCATAGCCAAATCGTCCCGCGGCGGAGGATAGATTGACGATCGAGCCCCCGCCGGCGGCTTTGAGAAGCGGCACGGCGAAATGCGCGCAGAGGAACTGCCCAGTCAGGCAGACGTCGATGGTGCGGCGCCAATCTTCCGGGCGGATGTCCTCGACGCCGCCGGTCGGACCGGCGATCCCGGCATTGTTGATCAGCGCGTCGAGACCCCCAAGCGAGGCTTTGACGTCGTCGAACAGGCGAGCCACGTCCGCCTCGGAGGAGACGTCAGCCTTGGTGATTCTGGCGTCGGGGTGAGCGGCGCGGTAGTCAGCCAGGAACTCGCCGGAGACGTCGCAGATATGGACCTGCGCGCCGCGGGCTATCAGCAGGTCGGCGATCGCTCGCCCAATGCCCGACGCGCCGGCGGTGACGAGGACGCGCAACCTCTCGGGGAGAGCAAAGACGTCAGGGGAACCGCTCATGAGTCTCTCCGACAATTAGCTTCGCCTGTCGCGCAGGGCCATAACCGCAACGAGGACGACGAGGCCGAACAGGATGGTTCGCGTCGCATAGGGCAGCGTGGTCCCGGCAAGCAGGGTCTGCAGCGATGTCAACAGCAGCGCTCCCCCAAGCATGCCGAGGTAGCTGCCTCGACCGCCCGTGATCAGCGCGCCGCCGACCACCACCACTGCGATTGAGGGCAAGAGATAGTCGTCTCCCATGCCGAGGCTCCCCTGCCCGGAAAAGCCGGTGAGGAGCACGCCGACAAGCGCGGAGCAGAGCGCGGACAACACGTAGACGCCGATGGTGGTGCGGCCGACAGCAATTCCCGAAAGCCGTGCGACGCGAACTCCGTTGCCGATCCCATAGACGCGCCGCCCGAACGGCGTATCCGACAGCAGGACAACGGCGAAGATGACAAAGGCGATGAGGAAGAAGACGACCGGCGTGATGCCCGCAACGTGTCCAGTCATGAACCAACGCAAGAGCGGCGAGGCGAACCCGGCCGGCGTTCCATGGGAATAAAGCAGCGCGGCGCCCTGCAGGAAGCCGTTCATCGCCAAAGTGACCACGATCGGCGACACTCCAAGCGCGACCACGCCAACGCCGTTGGCGAATCCAATGACACAGGCCAGGGCCAGCACGATCGGCAAGGCATAGAGGAGCTTGGCGTCCGATCCTTGCACCAGCCCAGCGAGCAGGATGCCGCAGAAACCGATTGTCCAGGGCACTGAAAGGTCGAGTCCGCCGGTGAGGATCACCGTCCCCTGGCCGAGCGCCAGGATCGCGAGGAAACCTGAGAGGACGGCAAGCGCGTCCCAATAGCGCCAGTTGGTGATCGCGTGGCCGAGCGTCGCCTCCGTCACAACCAGAACAATAAAAAAGCAAACATAGGCCGGCAGCGCATAGCGCAGCGTTTGCGAGTGGCGGGCAAACCAGCTTGCGCCCGAGAAGGGAGACGATGCGGCTTCGCTCGGGGCTCCCACAATAAGACGGCGGTCCCCGCCGCCGATCTGGCGCGGCAGCAAGCCCTTTCGCCAGGCGCCAAGATGGGCGAGCGCGCCGCGGATCTGGCTGGCCAAAGTCGATTCGCGCGAAATAGACGACGCCAGAACCGCAAGCAGGAGAATGAGCCCCTCGGCGATGCTCGAGTAGTAGGCCGATACGTTCAAAACCAGGAGAATGTTGACGACGATCATCAGAATGTAGGCGCCGACGATCGATCCGATCGGGCTGCCGCGGCCGCCGCCGAGGCGGGTCCCGCCGACCACGACGGCGGCGAAGATCGACAACAGCAAAGAGTTGCCCACCAGCGGGTCGCCCGAGCCCGTCTGCGCGCTGATGAACACGCCCGCAAGTCCATAAAAGCCGCCCGCGAGCACGTAGACGCCGAAGCGCGTCAGCATGACGCGGACGCCTGTCGCAATGGCGGCGTCGGCGTCGCTTCCGACGGCGTAGATCGCGGTTCCGAACCGCGTGTTTTTGAGCCACAGCCAAACGATGACGAGCGCGAGGAGAAGCACGATCGGCATGGGCAGCCTGCCCGGAATGGCGTCGCCCAGGAAGAAGGTCCCGAGTGAAGGGGAAACGAAGCCGCCAGGCTTCTCCATGACCAGCAGCGTGACGCCCTGCACGATGAACATTGTGGCGAGGGTCACTACGATCGGCTGCAGCCGCAAAAAAGCGATGAAGAGGCCGTTGAACGCCCCGACCGCCGCGCCGATCCCGATCCCCGCGAGCGTCCACAGGACGATCGACGCATCGGGATTCGTCGGGTTCATGCTCGCCGCGAGCCCCACATTGACCAGAGAGAGCACGGCGCCCGCGGACAGGTCGAAGCCGCCAACGAGGATGACAAGGGTCTCGCCAAACGCGGCGATCGCAAGCGGGGCGCCGCCGCTGGCGAGGAAGCTCAGATCGAAATAGGAAAGCGGCGCGGTATTAACCGCGTCGACAACAAAGAGGAGCGCGAGGAAAACGACGATCGCCGTAATCAGCCCACGACTGCGGCCGAGCCGAAGCCGGAGCGGCGAGCGTGATGAGCCGGCCGCCTCTACGGCGCGAACGCTCACGCCGCTTTCTCCTCGCGCATCGTCCTGCCCCCGAGCGCGGGCCACATGATGGCGCGTTCGGTGAGGTCCTTCGCGGCGATCTCGGCGGCCAGCCGGCCGCCGTACAGCACGATCACCCGATCGCAGAGGTGCACCAGTTCGGGGATCTCGGTCGAATGAAGCAGGATGCTCCCGCCCGCCTCGGCGTAATCGCGCATCAGCAGGTAGAGCTCGTGCTTGGTGCCGACGTCGATGCCCCGGGTCGGATCGAACAGAAGCAGGATGCGGCTTTCGGCCAACAGCCATTTGGCGATCGCGATCTTCTGCTGATTGCCGCCGGAGAAGGCGGAGACTTGCGTCCATAGCGCGCGGCGCTCGACTTCGACGCGACTAAAGACGCGGGAAACCTCGTCGGCTTCCCGCGTCTTATCGATGAGGCCCCCTCGCGTGAACCGTTTGATGACCGGCAGCGAGGCGTTGTGCCTGCCGGACAAATTCAGGAACAGCGCTTCGCTCTTGCGGTCCTCCGGCACGAGACCGATTCCGACGCTCGGCTGAATGGCCGCGGCCGGAGCGCCGATCATGACCGGTCGGCCGTCGAGCAGCATCTCTCCACCACGAACGTCGGCCATGCCGAAGCAGGCGAGGAACAGATCGAGCTGGCCCATTCCCTGCAGACCGGCGACGCCGAGAATCTCGCCCCGGTGCAGGGCGAAGCTCGCGTCCTTCAGTTTCTCGCCCGCGGCAAGGTTGCGCACTGCGAAGACCTCGGGCGCTTCCGTCGGCCGCGCCGCGGGCCGCGGGGGAAAGGTTTGAGCAATCGTGCGGCCGACGATCATTTCGACCACCTCATCCTCGCTGAAATCGCCGACCGTGCCGGTCATGATGTGGCGACCGTTGCGCAGAATCGTCAGTCGATCGCAGAACGCGCGGACTTCCCGCATCCGATGCGAAATGAAGACGACGGTAACGCCCTCGCCCTTCAGGCGACCGATCAGGTCGCCGAGCCAATCGACGTCCCGGCCAGCGAGGGTCGAGGTCGGCTCGTCGAGCAGGATCAGGCGCGGCTTGCGAAAAATGGCGCGAGCGATCTCGATTTTCTGCTGCACGGCTAGGTCGAGGCCGCCGACCTCGGCATCGAGGTCGACGTCGAAGCCGAGCGAGGCGAAATGCTCGCGCAAAGCCGCGGCGGCCGCGTGACGGCGGATCAGGCCGAGAGGCCCCATGGGCGCGTAGGGAAGCAGCATGTTGTCCAGGACGGTCAGGTCCGGGACAAGCGTCATTTCCTGGAACGCCGTCTGAACGCCGTGCGCGTGGGCGGCGCGAGGCGAGCGCAGGCGCGCGGGCTCACCGAAGATCTCCACGCTTCCAGCGTCCGGCAGGATCAGCCCGGAGAGAAGCTTGACGATCGTCGATTTACCCGCGCCATTCTCGCCGATGAGCGCGTGCACGCTCCCCCTTGCGATCGTGAACGAGACGTCGGCGACCGCGACCGTGGCGCCGAACGTCTTGCGCAGATTGGCGACGGACACTGCCGCGCCGCCGGACGCCTCCCTCATGTGCGCACCTCGCATCCCCGCGCCGCCGCCCGCCAGACGAGAGGTTTCGAGGCGGAGGCCTTCCGTCCCGGCCTCACGCGAAGATCAGTTTTCCGGCTGGCCGACGAGCGCGGCGTTCAAGCCGATTTCCGGCGTTTGCTCCGAGAAGATCGAGGCGAACCAGCCGGGGTTGGAGACAATCGACGGGTTGAAAGCGCTGCACCCGGCCTTCATTTCCTCCCATGTTCCTTCCTGGCACAACTTGATTGTGTCGTTGGTGACGACCGGCAGTGGCAGTTTGGTGAGCTTGGGCACGTCCTTGCCCTCGAGCTTGTCGAGTGCGAGCTTGAGCGCCAGTCCGCCGGAGTATGGGGGCGAAGCATAGGAGATGCTTGGATAGCCCATCGGCCGATAGGTGCCCGCGGCGCCCTCGACCTTGGTTCCGGCGGGCAGCATCTGGATGCGGTGCCCATTCGATCCCTCGCCGGCGCACGGCTTCTTCTTGTTGTCGGGAATGCCGGCTTCATCCTGCATCGACGCCGCGGTGTAGCAGCCGACCTGCATCCACAAGCCGTCGATCTCGTTCCAGTTGTGGGTAGCGAGAATCTTCGAAAGCTCGGTGCGGGCGACCGCCTGGGACCACATGCCGACCGCTTCACCAATGACATGGATATCGGGATGCTTGGCGAACACCGCTTTGGCGGCGGCTGTACGCTGAGTATCGACCGAGGTTCCGGGGACGCCGGTGATGACGACGATGTTGCCCTTGCCGCCGAGCTTGTCGACCAGCCATTGAGCGGTGACGCGTCCGGCTTCGTCCTGATCGATGTGCGTGTTGTAGGCGCAAGGTTCGGTGATCTCGGCGTCATAGGCGAAAATGACCACGCCCTTGTCGCAGGCGTTCTTCACCACCTGGTTCAGCGCTGTCGGCGAGATCGGATAGACCACAATCGCCTTCGCGCCCTGCTGAACCATCGCGTTGATCTGCTGGATCTGGCGCTGCGCGTTCGGCCCGGCCACCTGGACGGTCAGGTCGACCTTGTCGCGCAGCGTCTTGTAGTCGGCCATGGCCTTGACCATGTTCGCAGCCTCGGCCTGCCAGTCGTTGCCGATATAGCTCATGCTGAGAAAGACTTTGAACTTGTCTGCGGCTTGCGCGGAGATCCCTGCGGTCGCCAGGAATGCGGCTCCGAGCGCGGCGGCGCCGACAACGCACGACGATCGTTTCATCTGAAGTCTCCTCCCTTATGCGCCAGCGTTGCCGGCCGTTGACTTTTGATCATAGATCACAAATCATGAAACACGCAAGACAGCGGGCCCATGAGCCTCGCGAGACAGGCGGTTGCAATGACGGTCGCGGGCGCCGTCGCTCAGGCGGATATTCGGGTCGCGCCGGTTGAGCGCGAGACGCTGCAGGAGCGCGTCTACAACCGGTTGGCCAACCTGATATTGGACGGCGACATTCCGCCTGGCCGCCTCATTACCATCCAGAGTCTGGCGGAGGCGTTCGGGGTCAGCGCCATGCCGGTGCGGGAAGCGCTCAAGCGGCTCACCGCCTCGAACGCGCTCACCGTCGTCTCCGGTCGCAGCATCGGCGTTCCGCCGATCACCCTCGAACGCCTCACGGATTTGCGCAATGTGCGCCGCGAGATCGAGGGCGCGGCGACCGCCTGGGCGGCGAAGCGCATCGACGCTGGCGCTCTTGCGGCGCTCGAGCGCGACCTTGCGCGCATGGATCAGGCGATCGCATCGAGCGAGACGACGCCCTATCTCAGGGCGAACCGCTCGTTTCACTTCACGATCTATCGGGCCTCGGGCTCGCCGGTGTCGGTGGCGCTGATCGAGAGCCTTTGGTTGCAGATCAGCCCCTACTTCAACCTTCTTCAGGGTTCGGGCAACTACGTCTCGGCCAATTCCAGTCACCGGATCGCGGCGGAGGCGCTCGCGCGCGGCGACGCCGCGTCGGCGAAAGCGGCGATAAGGGCCGATATCGACCGCGCGTTCGAGATTCTCGCCTCCATGCTGGCCGGAGAAATTCCCCGAGCTTTCACCGTCCCTTGATCGCGGCGAGAAAACCAGTCACGAACCGCGCCCGGTCCACCTCCACGCAGACGTCCGCGTTGTGGAGAGGAACGGCGGTCCCGCGCCGATCGGCGATCGTCTGGCCGCGCGTGAATTCCCCATGAAGCTCGACATCGACGAACATGCGCTCCGTCCTGGCGAGGCTGGGATCCTCGGCGATCGCGACCGCCAGCGGGTCATGCAGGCCGCAGCCCTCGATGCCCGGATACATGGCTTGGTAGGCTTTCACGTAGAAAGAGGTCATCCCCATCAGCGTCTTCGCCGCGTCGTCGCCTTCGCGCCGAACCTCGTCCATCATGGCGGTCGAGAACAGAGTGGTCATGGTGACGTCCATGCCGACTAGCGTGACGGCGGCGCCCGCCCGAAGCACGATATGCGCCGCCTCCGGATCGTTGGCGAAGTTGGCGTCGACCATGGGCGCGGCGGGGCCGAGAATGCCCGGGTGGAAGATCGTCGATCCCATGAGCACGATCTTGCGCAGGAGCTTGGCGACCTCCGGAGCCTTCGTCAGTGCGAGCGCGACATTGGTCACGGGGCCCACGGCGCAGAGCGTGATCTCGCTAGGGTTCTCCTTCGCCGTGCGAATGATGAGGTCGCTGGCGTGCTCGCCGGTCGCCTTGATCTTCGGCGCGGCTAGCTCGATGTCGCCGATCCCGTTCTTCCCATGGACGTGATCGGCACGCCGGACAAAGGGATGGACGAGCGAGCGCGAAACGCCTCTCGCCACGGGAATGTCAGGGCGGCCCAGCAGCTCCAGGACCCGCAGGGCGTTCTCGGTCGAGATCGCGGTGTCGGTATTGCCGAAGGTCGTGGTGAGCGCCTCGAGCTTGATGCCCGGACGGCGCAGGGCGTAGACGATCGCCATCGCGTCGTCGATTCCGGGGTCGACGTCAATGATCATGCGGCAAGGTTCGGACACCAAAACTCCCAAGCTGGAGGGTGATGCGCCGGCGTTGGACCCAACGCCGTCGTCGCGGCCGTCTCTAGTCCGCGCACAAAGTTACGCGCGCCAATGATTTCATGGACTTATCACCTCCTTTGCGCAACTTTTCGCGTCTTCGCCATCGCAGGACGGCGCGGCCGCCGGGGCCAGGCCGTTCGTTTCGTTTCGCGCCTCGGGGAGGCCAAAAACGGCGAAAACGAAACGAAACGTTTCGCATGACATGCCGTAAGTCATTGACATCCTTATGGACGCCGAATCATTGATTTCGCGAGATTGTTTGTTTTCAATGAGTTGACCCCCGTTTTGTTTCGCGATGTTTGCGTTGTCTCCTCTCAAGCTTGCCGCCGACCTCCGGCCACGCCCGCGGCGCGTCCCGTAGGAACAGCCGGATTTTCCCACAACAGAAAATAATCTCCGCTAATTCCGAATCCGTCAAGATCTTGTTTTCCGCGGCGGCAGGCGCGCTCGGAAAGATCGTGCTTCGGCAATGGCTGACCAAGGCCATCGCCGCGTTTCAGGCGTTGGCCGTGAGGGTCTGGATCACGGCTTCCTGCCGACGCTGGCGCCGGCTGATCGCGAGCGCGGCCAGGGTCACGACATAGGGGACGATGTCGGTGAGCTGGTTCGGGAGGCCCTCGCCCTGAAGCCTGACCGAAGCCGAGTCGGCGGCGCCGAACAGGACGCAGGCAAGCGAGGCCCACAGCGGATGGTTGCGGCCCAGCATCACCGCGACGACGGCGATCCAGCCGCGTCCGCCGCTCATATCCTCGGAGAACGTGTCGACCGCGCCGAGCGAGAGCTGCGCGCCGCCGAGCCCGGCCAGCGCGCCTGCGATGAGCACCGTCACGATCCGATAGCGCAAGACGTCGACGCCCATCGTCTCGGCCGCGCCCGCATCCTCCCCGACCCCGCGCAGGCGCAAGCCCACCGGCGTCAAGAACATCACGATGGTGACGATCGCGACCAGAAACCACGACGCCCAGGTGACCGCCGTCTGGCGTGAGAAAATCCAGCCGATCCACGGAATGGCGCCGATGGCGTCAATGCGAATATGGGCGAGCCCGACGATCGCCGGGTCGCTGAAGGTTCCCGAGACGCCGAAGATCTGGCGCAGGAGAAAGGCGGTGAGGCCTGAGGCGAGCAGATTCATGCCGATGCAGATGACGACGGGATCGCCGCGGAACACCGTCGCGCCATAGGCGAGGATAAGCGAGAAAACGACCGTGGCCGCGACCGCGACCGCGACGCCGCCGAA
>DATGHB010000220.1:0-6510 GCA_035308265.1 Roseiarcus sp. | reverse complement strand
ACCGCCTGGATGCAGCGAAGGGCGCCGAAAAAGTTCGTCTCCATCACCTGGCGGAAGGAGTCGAGCGGCGTCTCTTCGACGGCGCCTCCGCCGCCTATGCCCGCATTATTGACCAGAACGTCGACGGCTCCATGTTGTGCGACGACCCCTGAGAACGCGGTACGCACCGAGGCGTCGTCATCAACATCGAGCGCCGCGAGATGGATGGGAAGTTTTTCTTGCTCCGCGATTTTACGGATCTCCCCGCCGCGATCCAGATTGCGCATCGCCGCCACAACCGCGTGGCTCGAGCGGGCGAGCGCGACAGCCGTCGCCAGCCCGATCCCGCTGTTCGATCCGGTGACCAACGCCAACGCCATGGCGCCCCTCCCTTCCTTCCGGCCGCCAAGCGACGGCGCGGCTTACTGACTGGCGTACAAGTTCGTCACCGTCAAATGGGGCCGAGACGCCATGACGCCGTCAGTTTCGCTTGAGCGTCACACCCGCTCCCGCGCGCTCGGGATGGGGCAGGCCGCTCTGCGCCCTGGCGAGCGCTTCGAGCGCGGCTTTGGTCTCGAAGCGCCAGGGAGCTGCGCGCGCTTCGCCTTGGGCCTTAGCGACCGAGATCAGAAGCTGTTCGGAGGCGGCGAGGCGCTCTCCCGCCGGCGAGGTCATCTCGAGCCACAGGCGCATGCGCTTGTCGTCGTGCTCGAGCAGGTGACAGGACACGGAGAAGGCGTCGCCCTCCTTCGCCTCCTTGAAATAGTGCAGCATCATCTGCAGCGTGAAGATGGATTGGCCGCTCTGCTTCCGCGCCGCGGCGTCGAGGCCGATGCGGTCCATGAGCGCGTCACCCGCGCGGCTGAACGCCAGCGCATAGGCCGCGTCATTCATGTGGCCGTTGTAGTCGACCCATTCCGCGAGCACGGTCGCACTCAACACCGGAAGCGTGGCGCCGTGCCGCATCGCGTTCTCCCGAAAAAAAGCCTGAGCAAACCGGGCCTGCGGCCTCGGGCCGACATTTTGGCGCCGGAGCGAGCCATTCGACAAGGAAATCGTCGCAGGCGGGTTCGAGTTCCCGGATCGAGCGGTCCGCCGCTCTCTTTTTCGGCGCCGCGACCGTCAGCGGGCCGGATTGACAGCCTTGCGGAATTGCCCTTAGCTCAACGCATTAGCGCGCAAGCACGGGAAGCGAACGCCCAGCGGCTTCGCCGGCCGCAGGCGGCTTCTCGGAGTTCGAACCGCCTCGAGCTTTGCTGAAGAAGCCTGGGGATGCGGCGAAGCGCGCGCGTCCGGCAAACCCGGCCGTGTCCGCGGGAGGAACGATGCAGGCGAGCGGGCACGCGGATGGCTCGGCTGACGGGCGAACGCCGGGAGCGGGCGCGCGCGAGTTGTTGCAAGTCAGCGGCGTCTTCAAGCGCTTCGGCGGCACGGAAGCGCTGGCGGACGTCGGCATGAGCCTCAAGGCCGGCGAGATTCTTGCGCTGCTCGGCGAGAACGGCGCCGGCAAGTCGACGCTGATCAAGATTTTGGCTGGCGTTTATGCGCTCGATGCCGGTGAGGTCCGCTTTCGCGGCGCCGACGTCACTCATAGCCTGCGCCGCCTGCCGATCGCGTTCATCCATCAGGATCTCGGTCTCATCGACTGGATGACGGTGGCCGAGAACATCGGCATGACGCTCGGCTTTCCGCGCCGTCTGGGCATGATTGACTGGGAAGCGGTCCGCCGCCGCGCAGCCGTGGCCCTCGATGCGCTCGGCGCCGACATCGACCCGGACACGCGCATCCAGAATTTGAGCCGCACCGAGAAGTCATTGGTGGCGATCGCGCGCGCGCTTGCGGCGGAGCCCGAGATCCTGGTCCTCGACGAGCCGACGGCGAGCCTGCCGGCCGACGAGGTGGCGCGGCTGTTCTCGGCGCTGCGTCTCCTTCGCGCCCGCGGCGTCGCGATGATCTACGTCTCCCACCGTCTGGACGAAGTGTTCGAGATCGCCGACCGAATGGTTGTCCTGCGCGATGGGCGCGTCGCCGGGGAACGGGAGGTCGCCAGGACGACGCCGGACGAAACGATCCTCCTCATCGTGGGCCGCGAACCGTCGCAGGTCTTTCGCCGTCCGCCCGCTCGCCACGGCTCGCCGCGTCTCGCCCTGCGGTCGGTCATGGTGGAGGCGATCGGACCGGTGGAATGCGAGATCCACTCCGGCGAGATCGTTGGCCTCGTCGGGCTGCGCGGCGCGGGGCAGGAGAGCATCGGGCGGGCCTTGTTCGGGGCCTTGCCGGTAACCGGCGGCGAGATCCTATTCGACGGGCGCGCCGCGGGCGTTTCGTCGCCGCGGGAAGCGATGGCGGAAGGGATCAATCTCGTCTGCGCCGACCGCGTCGGCGAATCAATCATGCCGAACCTCACGGTGCGCGAGAACCTGTTCCTGAACCCGGTCGCAGCGGGTTTGAGCCTGTTTTCGTTCATTTCGCCCGGGCGCGAGAGCCGCGACGCGCGGGAGCGCGGCGCTGAGCTCGGGTTGCGTCCGAATGATCCGGCGTTGCCGATCGAGCTCCTGTCGGGCGGCAACCAGCAGAAGGTCGTGGTCGGACGCTGGCTTCACCTTCAGGCGAAGGTCTACGTATTCGAGGACCCGACCGCGGGCGTCGACGTCGGCGCCAAGGCGGAAATCTATCGCCTGTTCGATGTCGCGCTGCAGAGGGGCGCGGCGATCGTCATCGTGTCGACCGATTTCGAGGAGGTGGCCAAGGTCTGCCATCGCGCGCTGATCTTCGATCGCGGCCACGTCGTCGCCGAGCTTGGCGCGGACGATCTGTCGGTGGAAAATCTGCTCGCCGCCGCTTCCGCCAACATCCGGCGCTCGGCGCCGGCTCCCGCCGCCCACGCCGGCGTCTCGGGAGGAGTCGAGCATGCAGTCCATTAAGTCGAACGCTCTCGAGCCGACCCGGCCGGAACTGGCCGGGCTTTCGCTTGGGCGAAGGATTTTGCGCTTGGCGCCGGTCTACGGGCTTCCCCTTCTGACGCTCGCCTTGATCGTCCTGTTCTCGATCCTGCTGCCCGACACGTTCCCGACCTGGCTCAACGCGCGCTCGATCCTCGCGGATAAATCGATCGTGGCCATGCTCGCGCTCGCCGCGACCCTGCCGATGATGGCCGGTCGCATCGATCTGACCGTCGGCTTCGGCATCGTGATGTGGCACATTCTCGCCATCAGCCTTCAAGTCAAATACGGCGTCCCGTGGCCGATCGCGATCCTCTTGGTGATTGCTTGCGCCGGGTTCGTCGGCTTCCTCAACGGCGTGCTGGTCGAGGTGGCGCAGGTCGACTCTTTTGTCGCGACGCTGGGGACTGGCACGATTCTCTACGCGCTCGCGCTTTGGCACACCGGCGGGCGCCAGATTGTCGGCGACCTGCCGCGCGGCTTCATCGCCATCAACGCGACATCGGTGTTCGACATCCCCATACCGGCCTTCTATGTGCTGGGGCTCGCAATCGTTCTGTGGATCGTCAGCGAGCGGCTACCGCTCGGCCGCTTCATTTACGCCATCGGCGCCAATGAAAAGGCCGCCGCGCTCAACGGCATTCCGGTGCGCAGATATGTTATCGGCGTTTTCATCGCCTCAGGCGTCATTACCGGCTTCGCCGGCTGCGTGCTCGGCGCGAAGTTGCGCATCGGCCAGGCGAACGTCGGCCTGGACTTCCTGCTGCCGGCGCTGGTCGGCGCCTTCCTCGGCTCGACGACGATCAAGCCGGGGCGCGTCAATATCTGGGGCAGCGTATTCGGCATTCTCATACTCGCGGTCGGCATCTCCGGCATCCAGTTGTTTGGCGGCGCCTTCTTCGTCGAGCCCCTCTTCAACGGCGCGACGCTGGTCGTCGCCATCGCGCTTGCCGCATTCGCGCAGCGCCGGCGCACCGTCGTCAAGCCGCCGCGCGAAACCACGGAGGGAGCCAAAGAATCCGCCAACGCAGCCAGGGCCGCGTGAGGCCTTTGCGTAAACGCCGGCGACGCCGGCCTGGCGCGAACAGCCGCCAGTCAAAGATGGGAGGGAAGCATGGGTACGCCTAACATGATGCTCAAGGGCTTGCTGGCCACGGTCGGCGCGCTGGCGATCAGCGCGAGCGCGGCGCGCGCGGACGACGCGGCCTATCTGGCGAAGGCGAAAGCCTATCTCGCCAACGTCGCAGCGCCGGTCACCAAATGGGACGGCCCGACTTCGGGGCCGAAGAGCGTCGGCAAGAAGCTGGTCGTCATCGTCCTCACCGACGGGCGCAACGGCGGCGCGCAGGGCGCCGCCGACGGCGCCACGGAGGCCGCCAAGGCGATCGGCTGGGAGGTTCGCGAGCTCGACGGCCAGGGCTCGGTGCCTGGTCGCGCCACGGCTTTGCAGCAGGCGATCGCCATGAAGCCGGCCGGCATTCTCAACGCTGGCATCGACAGCAAGGAGCAAGAGCCTCTGTTCGAGCAGGCCGCCGCCGCCGGCATCAAGGTCGTTGGCTGGCACGCCGGTCCCAAAGCCGGGCCCGACAAGGACATCCCGTCGGTGTTCACCAACGTGACCACCGATCCCGAGGAAGTTGCGGATTCTGCGGGTTTCGAAGCGGTCTTGAAGGCCTCGCAGGGCGCGGACTGCGGCGTGATCCTGTTCACGGATTCGATCTACGCCATCGCGACCGCCAAGACCAACTTCTCGAAGGGCGCCGTCGAAGGCTATTCGAAGTGCAAGGTGCTCGAAGTCGCCGATACGCCGATCGGCGACCTCTCGAACCGCATGGGGCAGCTGACGACGTCGCTCTTGTCGAAGTATGGCAAGAAGTGGACCTTCTCGATCGCCGTCAACGACCTCTACTATGACTTCTCGGCGCCCGCGTTGCAGGCCGCCGGCGTCGATCCGGCGAACGGCTATCCACAGCAGATCTCGTCGGGCGACGGCTCGGTGCCGGCGTTCAAGCGCATTCGCGACAAGCAATATCAGTTGGCGACTGTCGCAGAACCGCTCAACCTGCAAGGCTGGATCATGGTCGACGAGATGAACCGGGCGCTCGCTGGCGACAAGCCCTCGGGCTTCGTGCCGCACGTGCACCTCTTCACCTCTGAGAATCTCGACAAGGACGGCGGACCGGAGAACCGGTTCGATCCCGGCAACGGCTATCGCGACGAATACAAGAAGATCTGGGGCGTGAAGTAGCCGCCGGACCGACGTATTTTCAACCAAGGGGGCGGCGCTTGGCGCGGGCCGCCCCCTTTTGGTTCTTCAACGCAGACGACAACGGAGACCGATGATGGCCGAGACGAAGCTTCCCAAACCCGACCATGCCACCAAGAACATGCGCCTCGTCGGCCACAGCGATCAGGGCGGGTTCAGCGACGGCGTGCAGATCATGGTGCATCGCGGCTACGCCTATATCGGCCACATCTTCTCCAAGGGCTTCTCGGTCGTCGACGTCCGCGATCCCGCCAAGCCCAAATACGTGAAGCACGTCGCCGCGCCGCCCAACACCTGGACGCTTCACCTTCAGGCGCACGACGACCTTCTCCTGGTCATCCACAACAAGGACATGTTCGCCCAAGCCGAGCTCAGCGACGAGAAGGCCTATTACAAAGGCTCGGTCGACCATCACGCCAAGCCCGAGGCCGCCCAGCGCAACTGGTCGGCCGGCATGGCGGTCTACGACATCTCCAAACCCGAGGACCCGAAGCAGATCGGCTTCATGCCCGTCGAGGGAACGGGCCTGCACCGCATGTGGTACGTCGGCGGGCGCTGGGCCTACGCCTCGGCTCTGCTTGACGGATTCTCCGACTATATCCTCATCACCATCGACATGGAGAACCCGAAGAAGCCGGTGATGGCCGGGAAGTACTGGCTGCCGGGGATGAACGTCGCGGCCGGCGAGAAGGCGAACTGGCCGACCAAGAACGGCCGGTTCGGGCTCCATCACGCCATCATCCGCGACGACATCGCCTATTGCAGCTGGCGGGACGCCTGCCTCGCCGTGGTCGACGTCAAGGACAAGGCGAAGCCCAAGCTCCTCGTCCACAAGGTCTGGGCGCCGCCGTTCGGCGGGGGCACCCACAATGCGCTCCCGCTCCCCAAGCGCAATCTCCTGGTCGTCGTCGACGAGACGGTGCTCGACAATCAGGAGGATGGGTTCAAGCCGATCTGGATCTTCGACAACCAGGTGAAGTCCAACCCGATCAGCGTCTCGACCTTTCCTCCGCCGTCGGACAAGGACTATCTCAAGGTCGGCGGCCATTTCGGACCGCACAACGTCCACGAAAACCGCCCGGGCAGCTTCGTCAGCGAGGACTTGATCTTCGCCACTTACCAGAACGCGGGCTTGCGCGTGTACGACATCAAGGACCAGTTCCGGCCAAAGGAAGTCGCCGCCTTCGTGCCGCCGCCGCCCGCGACCTGGGTCGACCCCAGGCCCAATCGCCCGATCGTCCTCCATTCGGCCGATGTGTTCGTCGACAAGAACGCGCTCTGCTACGTCACCGACTTCAACGCCGGCCTCTATATCGTCGAATA
>DATGHB010000219.1:0-4888 GCA_035308265.1 Roseiarcus sp. | reverse complement strand
CTCCGGCACGACGGTTGCGGCCGTCGCCCGCGGGTCGCCGAAGGCTGCCGCCTGGCCAGGGACATAACCCCCCGCGGGATTGGTCGAGGAAAGATAGTATGTCGACGGGCCGGTCGAATATAAGTCATACTCATAGCCGCCGGCCGCGAACAAAATCCCGTACTCATCAACCTTCGGCGTCCCGACGGGAAAGTAGACATTGTCGTACATGAAGTATGTGGTCATCGCCGGATTGGGTTGGAGCGGGTTCGTGATCAGCGAGATCGCTCCGCCTCCGGGGCCGGAAAGCGTCCCCGAGATCGATAACACGTCGTAGCCGCCGAGCGCGTTCAGCGTGTCAGCGGTGGTCATCGTCGCCACCGCGGTGAACACCGAGTTGGTGGTCGAAAAGTCAAAGCTGTAAGTCGCCGCATCCGCGCCGGCCGGAAGGAGGGCGCCAGCCGCGATCAATGCCCACTTCAGTGCTGCTGTTCTCATCGCCTCATAACCTGCCCTTAACCACATGACCCAACGGTAAGGTCGCGATCGAGATTTACAGCCAATTTTATGACAATACAACCCCGCGGGCGAAATTTTTACAGATCGGTCCGATATTAATGTTAGCGCCCGCCGCTCCCGCCCATCTGCGGCCGGGAGACGGCGCCTTCGGCGTTTGGTCGGTGAATGTGATAACACATAGTAATAATGTAGTATTTTCAGCACGCGAACCTAAAAGGGGTCCCAAGAGCCTGAAACCATTAGGGCGCGGAACTAAAAGGAACCTAAGCCAGCAGGCGCTTTGTGATCTGCCCTCCGTGAGGCGGCCCTTCGGGCGGCTCGCTCAAGGCCGGAAGGGCGCTAAACCGGCGGCGCCCATTCGGCCGCCTTGGGCGCGCTCGCGCGGCCCGCCTCGATCGCCGCCATCGTCGTGCGCAGAACCTCGGTCACGCCGGCCCGGGTCGCGGTCGAGAGCAGGAGCGGCCTCAAGCGCTTGGCGCCCGGGCCGGGCGGCGGGCCGAACTCACGGATCGCGCGCTTGAGGCGCTCCGTCTGCTTTAAGAGCGTCGCCTCGTCGACCGCGTCGACCTTGGACAGCGCGACGATCTCGGTCTTCTCGGCAAGTCCTGCGCCGTAGGCGGCAAGTTCGCGGCGGACCGTGCGGTAGTCGGCGCCCGCGTTCGCGGCCGTCGCGTCGACGAGATGGATCAAAGCGCCGCACCGCTCGACATGGCCGAGGAAGCGGTCACCGAGGCCATGGCCCTCGTGCGCGCCCTCGATCAGCCCGGGAATGTCGGCGAGCACAAACTCGCGCCCGTCGATCTTGGCCACGCCGAGACCCGGATGGAGAGTTGTGAACGGGTAGTCGGCAATCTTGGGCTTGGCGGCCGAAACCGCGGCCAGGAAGGTCGATTTGCCGGCGTTCGGCAGACCGATCAGGCCCGCGTCGGCGATCAGCTTGAGCCTGAGCAGGAGCGTGCGCTCGATCCCGGGCTGGCCGGGATTGGCGCGGCGCGGGGCGCGGTTGGTCGACGTGGTGAAATGGGCGTTGCCGAAACCGCCGTTGCCGCCTCGGGCTGCCACCACGCGCTGACCGGGCCCGGTGAGGTCGGCGAGCATCGCGCCCGTCTCCTCGTCGAAGACCTGCGTTCCGACCGGCGCCTTGAGCACGGCGTCGGCCCCGCGCCCGCCGGCGCGGTTCCTGCCCATCCCGTGCATTCCGGTCTTCGCCTTGAAATGCTGCTGGTAGCGAAAGTCGATCAGCGTGTTGAGCCCGTCCGCGCATTCGATCACGACGTCGCCGCCGCGCCCGCCATCGCCCCCGTCCGGGCCGCCGAACTCGATGAATTTCTCGCGCCGGAACGAGACCGCGCCCGCCCCGCCGTCGCCGGAGCGCACATAGACGCGCGCCTGGTCGAGAAACTTCATCGCGCTCCGCCAGTCATGGCGCGCGCGCCCAGTCGGCTGATGCCTCGCGGCGCCGCCCGGCGGACGTAGACCAATCCGCGCGGGCGAGGCGGAAGCTGTGGGATTCGACCATGCCGCCGCGCGCCGGCGCGCCCTGGAGCCCCGTGCCGACGAGCGCGAATCCGCACTTCTCAAGCACCGCTCTCGAAGCCTCGTTCTCGACCCTGACGCTGGCCAGGATCTCGACCGCCAGCGTGAGCGAGAAGCCGGCGTCGATCATCGCCGCCGCGGCCTCGGTCGCCAAACCCTTGCCCCACGCCTCCGGCGACAGAACATAGCCCAGCGCCAAACGGTCCACGCCCCGCGATTCGAGGCTGATCGAGCCGATGACGTCCCGCTTGCCCTTGATCGGCGTCATGACCAGCGTCAAATCGCGTCCGGAGGCGTTCGCTTCGCGCGCCGCATAGACGAACCGCTCAGCCGAGCCGGGCGTATAGGGGTGGGGAATGCGAGCCGTGTAGCGCGCGACCTCCCATTGGCTGCAGAATTTCTCGATCGCCGCGGCGTCGCCCATTCTGGGCCAGCGCAGCCAGAGTCGCGCCGTCTCGAGCCGGAACACATCGTCTCTCGCCAGATCGGGGAACATCTGTTTCTCCGGTCGGCGCCCCGTTCAGGGGGCCGAACATGACGAAGGGGACACGGCGACCGCATCCCCTTCGTAAGCTTGAGCTTACCGGACGAATGAGCAGGCTCCTGGCCTTTTGTCTCATCTCGAAATTATTGACTTTCGAGAACGTCCGCGGGGGCTTGTCGCCGAAGCGGGGTTCTCGTCTTGCTCCCCGCCCTATTCTGAAACGCTAATCGCGCGTACCGTTACGTATTGGCGCCCGTCGCCTTTTCGCTCGAAGGCGACTTCGCCGGCGGCGGTGGCGAACAGCGTATGGTCCGTCCCGACGCCGACATTACGCCCGGGGTGAAATTTCGTTCCTCGCTGGCGTACAAGAATCATGCCGCCGGTGACCCGCTCGCCGCCGAATTTCTTCACGCCCAGACGCCGGCCAGCCGAATCGCGGCCGTTGCGCGACGAGCCGCCTGCCTTCTTGTGAGCCATGATCTCCGCTCCGAAACCTTGATGGCCGCCGGCCCTGAAAGGGCGCGTCCCGATCCGATCGACCTATAGCGCGTTCGAACGCGCCGGGGAATTGCTCTCTCTACCTATTCCGGGGCCGCCGCGCCTGGGCGCGATTCGCCGCCGGCCACAATCTCCGTCACCCGCACCACCGTGAGGTCCTGCCGGTGCCCGCGCTTGCGCTTCGAATTCTTGCGCCGGCGCTTCTTGAAGGCGTAGACCTTCGGGCCGCGCGTCTGTTCGACGATCTCGCCGACGACGCTTGCCCCCGCGACGTGGGGCGCGCCGACGTGACTGACAGCGCCGTCGAACAGGGCCAGCACCTCGCCGAACACGATCTTTGCGCCGGCTTCGCCGGGCAGCGTCATGACGGTGATCTTGTCCTCGGCGGCGACCTTGTATTGCTTGCCGCCGGTCTTGATGACTGCGAACATCGTTCTTTCCCGTGTTCCGCCCGGCTCAGCACGCATGGGGCGCGCGGCCGGCTTCTTGGCAGTGGACCGAAAATGCGCCTCTCGCGAGCCGCAGGCTTGACGCTTTTGGTTGTAAGCCGGGGCTCAAAACCAAAAGCGCGGCTTGGCGGCCGCGCTTGAAGCGAGCCGAGCCTATAGGCGGGGCCCCAATCAAAGTCAATCGCCTTATCCGGCCGCCTTGCTGGCGGCGTTTCGATGGCGCGGCTACGGTGAGGCCAGTTTCTCCGGAGGGCGCAATGTTTGTCGACTGGCTGCTCGCAAGCTTCCACCACCTGGCGGTCTTTTCCCTCGCCGCGATCCTGTCGGCGGAGATCTTTCTCACCGCCGGGCCAATCGACGACCGCCTGGCGCTGAGGCTCGTGCGCGTCGACGCCTGGTACGGCATTCTGGCGGCGATCGTCATTGCCGCGGGGGTCTTGCGGGTGTTCTTCGGCGCCAAGGGCTACGAGTATTATGTCGTCAACATCTTCTTCTGGGCCAAGATGGCGCTGTTCGTCGGGGTCGCCCTGCTCTCGGTCGCGCCGACCGCTAAGTACATCGTCTGGCGCAGGCGGGTCCGCGCCGACCCCTCGTTCCGCCCGCCCAGCGACGAGATCGCGCAATTGCGCCGGGTCCTCTATGTCGAGGCGGGGCTGTTCGCGCTGATCCCGCTTTGCGCAGCGGCGATGGCGCGCGGCTACGGGATGTGAAAGGCTCCGGTCTGGCGGTCAACGATTCGCGGCTTCGGTGAGATGTGTCTCGGGCATCCGCCAGACATGCGCCATCAGCCAGCTCGCGGCGACCCCGACGATGCAGCCGAGCAACACCTCGCCCACCCTCCTGAGTCCCTGTTCCGCGCCGGTCAGCTTCGAGTGTTGCTCCAGCCCGGCGGCGATGACGATGGCGGCTGTGATCGGCGCTTGCCGCCACATGGTCGGGATACGCACGAAATAGGACGAAACCAGCACGGCGATGGAAATGGCGACCGGTAGCTTCCATTCGCTCGATCCACCGGCGATCAGGACGGCAAACCCTACCGCGCCGCCGACCGCAGCGTTGATCATTCGAGCACGAAGCATACGCAGGGCGTCCCCCATGATCGGCTCACTCGCGGCAATCATCGACGCAATCGCCCAGATCGGGTCGACTCCCGCAAGATGACGCAAGAGCAGAAAGAGCGCGGTCGTGCCGACGAACGCGTTCAGTGCAAAGCGCACGCCGTGGAGATCGTCTGCTCGAAAGCGTTCAAACACCCCTGAGGCCGCCTTTCTATTCGTGCGCTTGTGGCGGGTTGCCCCGCAACCGGTACACCATGCCGGTCTTGGTCGTGTCGAGCGAAAGCCAATCGGGCCCAGCCTTCTGAAGCGCAATAAAGAAGGAGCGCATTCGCTCCCTTGCCTTCTCATGCAGCTCGTCGCCGCGC
>DATGHB010000218.1:0-2562 GCA_035308265.1 Roseiarcus sp. | reverse complement strand
CCAGGCGATCGCATCGGCAAGACCCTCGCGATAGGGCCTCGAAACATAGCCAAGCTCGCGTCGCGCCTTGGAGTCGTCAAAGAACATGTGGTGGCGCGCCATTCTGAGGCCATCCACGGTAATGAAGGGCTCCGCGCCGCGGATCCTCGCCAAAGCCTCCGCGCCATAAGCGATCGGATAGAGCAAGGTGCGCGGCAGTTTCAAACTGGGCGGCCGCCGCCCGACGAGCCGGGCGATGTCGGCGAGCATCCGGGCGAGAAAGACGTTCTCGCCGCCGAGAATATAACGCTCGCCGATCCGGCCGCGATCGAGCGCGGCGAGATGGCCGGCCGCGACGTCATCGGCATGAACGAGATTGAGGCCGGTCTCCACGAAAGCCGGCATGCGTCCCGACGCGGCCTCGACGATGATGCGGCCGGTCGGCGTCGGGCGAATGTCGCGCGGACCGATCGGCGTCGACGGGTTGACGATCACCGCCGGGAGTGAATCGCGCCGGATCATCCCCTCGACCAAACGCTCCGCGGCGACCTTGCTCTGCTTGTAGGCGCCGATCGCCTCGCCTTCGCCGAGCGGATGGTCCTCGGTCGCGGCGGCGCCCTCGTCGAGCCTCAGGGTCGCGACGCTGCTGGTGTAGATGATGCGCTCGACGCCCGCGCGAAGCGCCTCCTCCATGATGAGGCGCGTTCCCTCGACATTGATGCGGCGGATCTCCTCCGGGTCTTTCGCCCAGAGCCGGTAGTCGGCCGCCGCATGAAAGAGGAAGCGCGCGCCCTTCAGCGCGGGGCCAAGCGACGCGCGATCGCGGAGATCGCCCTCGAACACAATGTCCGCCGGGTTCAGATTGGCGCGCGGGCTCGACGCCCGCGCCAGCACGCGGACCTCGCAGCTCCGGGCCCTGAGCGCGGCCGCGATGGCCGATCCGAGAAAGCCGCTCGCGCCGGTGACCAGAACGGTCGCACGCCGCGAGGGTTCACCCGCGCGCTGCGGCGACGTCGCCACGCTCGCGTCGCCGGCGGAGCGGAAGTCCGACGAAGCAAAGCCTTGTCCGCAGTCGCGATTCATCCGGAAAGCTTATCAAATCGGGGAGCGGTATCGAAGCGATCGTTCGACAGCCGCGTCTGGCTTCTGGCGATAGGGGCGTGAGATCGCGGATTCGACATTTCCTTGACGAGCCGGTTGGACTGCGCTACGGTTTTTCAGAATTACCGGCAGGCCGGACCCCCGTCGCTCATCGGCGGCGCACGTCCGGGCTTTCGCGATCAATGGCGGGAAGACGCTGCGGCGAAACGAAAAATGGAGCTAAGCCATTGAAAACAAAGCACCCGTGAAAACGGCGAAACGAAACCGGGGATAAGCCTTTGAAAACAAACGATCCCGCGAAATGCCTGATTCGGCGCTCATAATGATTCCAGTAGCTTACGACATGCCCTGCGAAACGTCTCGTTTCGCAGGGCGAAATGAGGGTTTCGTTTTGGCCCCGGCGGCGTCCGCGACGCCGCCCTACAAATCACGTCCGGCTCGGCAGCTACAAAGTTGCGCAAAGGAGCAGGTAAACCCATGAAATTATTGGCGCGCGCAACTTTGTGCGCGGGCGCGCGGGCCGCTTCGAGGACGAGGCCGCCGGATTGGGAAACCGCCGATCCCAACCGCTCCCTGGGTCAGCGAGAGAGTCGGAAATGGCGCCGCAAGCTATTGAAATCGCTCAAAACGGACTCGGAAATGGCAAGGCCCGCCTCCTGAAGCCGCCGACCTGGATGACAGGTGGCGACCGCGTGGCCGAGCTCACCCGACCAATTCGATGACGCAACTCACAAGGTCGCCGGGGTTCGCGCTCTGACCGACGTGGATTTCAAACCGCCCCGGCTCCAGGACGCGCTCGAGGCCCTGGCCGATGAATGAGAGATCCTGGACCGGGAGCCGCCACGTCACATCCTTGCGCTCGCCCGCCGCCAGCACGACTTTCTGCACCCCCTTGAGCTCCAGCAGGGGCCGGGCGACGCTGGCGACGGGATCGCGCGCGAACAGGAACAGCGTCGCCTCGCCATCCGCTTCGCTCTCGTTGCGGACCGCGAGAGACGCCTCGATCGCGCCACCCGCTTTCACCCGCGCCGGCTCGCAATGAAGATCGCCGAGCGCGAAGCGGCTGTAGGAGAGCCCATGTCCGAACGGAAATTGCGGCGTCGGCGGCTGGTCGAGCCAGGTGCTGGAATAGTGGACTCCCGGCGCATAGGGCCGGCCGGACGGACGCTCATTGTAGAAGATCGGGACCTGCCCGACATCGCGCGGCCAGCTCACTGGCAATCGCCCGGTCGGATTGAACTTGCCGGTCAGCACGTCGGCGACCGCGTGTCCCGCCTCGTGCCCGAGAAACCAGGTCGCGAGCGTTGCGTCGGCGCGCTCGAAAAGCCACGGCAGGGTGAGCGGGCGGCCCGAGGAGAGGGTCGCCACGACCGGCTTGCCAAGATCGAGGATCGCCTCGGCGAGCGCGCGCTGGCGCCCGGGCAGGCCAAGGTCGGTGCGGCTCGCCGCCTCGCCGCTCATCGCGGCAGCCTCGCCGAGGCT